>JAGOIS010000060.1 GCA_017995495.1 Candidatus Cloacimonadota bacterium | reverse complement strand
TTGGAAGCCTCACCAGTGCCAAAAACAAACAAGCTGCTGCGCCTGAAAGTGGACCTCGGCAGCGAACAAAGGGAACTGGTGGCCGGCATTGCCGAACACTACCAGGCTGAGGATCTGCCTGGACGGCAGGTGCTGATGCTGGTGAACTTGGAGCCACGGACCATCCGGGGAATCGTCTCACAAGGGATGGTGCTGGCTGTCAACACACCCGACACCCTGCTGTTGGTTCAGCCCGCCGGAGAATGTCCACCTGGCTCTGTAGTAAAGTAACTTATCTGTTGCAAATGAGATACAACATGCCACTTAAAGCGTTACTCGCATTTATGCTGGCTATGCCCCTTGTTGGCCTGGCGGCAGCTCATTATAGTGATGGGCTCCTATACATCGAAGTCTTGATCTGGTCCGGAGAATCTGTCCGAGTCGCCTCCGCGGGTGGCGATCCCTTGCGGATCAGCCTTTCCGAGCTTGAGTCGCCTCTCACGCGGGATTTTCAGACACCTTTCAACATCCGGGCAGCTAGTCTTGACCAGAAACCGGGGTGGAAGGTTTTGGAACGGTCCGAACCGTTGACTGATTCGTCTGACGGGGTTTTACGCGAGTCTTTCACCTGGCAGGATTCCACCTTGGTGATCAAATGCGAAAACCTGATCTACTCGGAGCGGACCTTTCCGGATCAGGAAGCGGCCAAAAGGTATGCCAGAGCGGCGGAAATGGCGGAGCGTGAGATCCAGGTCAGGGAGGATTTCAGCGCCACCGTGATCCTGAGCGGAGACAACCTGGCCAACTCATTTTGGGAGACTCCCCTGCATTTGTCCACCCCTGGCCTGATCACATTTGGGGGCAGCAAACTTGCCTTCAGAGGTGAGTTCAATCTGAAGATAGTCAATAAGGAAGTGGTGATCACCCAGATCCTGCCTTTGGATGACTACGTGGCGGGTGTCATCGCCAACGAAATAGGCAACTCGGCACCCCGGGAAGCGATGAAAGCCCAAGCCGTCACCGCCAGGACCCATGCCCTCAGCCTGCTGCTGGCAAACCGGCATGAGAAGGATGGTTACGACCTATGCAACACCACCCACTGCCAGGTTTACAAGGGGGGTTATCTGCAGAATGACGCAGTCCGCGCAGCCGTGGCAGCCACTCGCAACGAGATCCTCACCGTAGCTGGCAGGATAGCCGACGCAACCTACCACAGCGCCTGCGGTGGCAAGACCGATTCCTCCCAAAACATCTGGGACGGCGAGCCTCTGCCCCACCTCAGCGGAGTGATTTGCGAGGCTGAGGCGGCAGATTACGACCTGACCCGCGAGCAGGATGCCCGCAGCTGGATATCAGCCGCCCCGGTTGATGCAGGAGGCAGTTCCTGGGAAGCTTCCGCCCTGGCCTGGAGCAAACAACTGGAGAGGACCGAACTGGCCAGAAATGTGGGACTGCAAGACATTGATCATTTGGTGATCAACCGCCGGGGATATTCGGGCCGGATCATCGACATAAGCTTTTTTGGGGAAACAACCGTGCGGCTCACCAGCGAATACAGGATCCGCCAGGCCTTTGGCTCCGCGAGGTCATCGTTTTTCCACCTCGGGGGAGGCTACGTGCAAGCCGACAATGGAGGTGTGGTGATCTATCCTGACGAAACCATCTCCATCAAAGGCCGCGGCTCGGGTCACGGGGTGGGCATGTGTCAGGTGGGCGCATTAGAGAGGGCCCGCGCGGGCGAGGATTACATGAAAATACTTTTGCACTATTACCCTGGAACCGAGATGTCCAGGCATTGGATGGAAAATGGAGCGAACTGACCAACTTTGGCGGGGGACAGCATTCGGCGGCCAATTTCGGGTGCTGGCCGTGGAATCCACCCCCAGTATCCAAAAAATGAGGGACCTGCAGGACCTTTCTCCGGTGAACACGCTGCTGCTGGGAAAGATGATCTCCGCGGCAGCCATGCTGAGCCTGGACCTCAAGGTTCCCGAAGCTGAGGTCTCACTGCGCCTGGATGGAGACGGTCCCCTGCGTGGCGCGCTGATGATCTGCAATGGCCTCGGTGATCTGCGCGGGTATGCCTTCGAACCGCAGCTTTGGCTGGATACACCGGAAGACAATTTCTATCCTGTCCGCGCCCTGGGTTCGGGAACTTTGAGCGTGATCCGCACCCAACCCAACCTGAAGCCGGTGACCGGCACCACCGCCTTGGGCGAGGGTGAACTGGCCCTAAACCTGGCCCACTATTTCGACCAATCTGAACAGGTGCCCACGGTGGTCAACCTGGGCGTCCTGATCGACAAGACCGCTTCCGTGCGTGCTTCCGGGGGCTTCATCATCCAGCAGTTGCCGGATGCCGATCCCAAGCTGGCGGACGAGCTGATCGCCTCGCTACACAAGACCCCCAACGTCTCCGATCTGATGGACATGGGGCTGTCGCTGCCGGAGATAATCACCCGTTTCGTGATCGCCGGAGAGAAGCTGGACCTCGTTCCTGATCACACCATCCGCTACCGGTGCAACTGCTCCCGGGAACGATTTGAAAGGGCCCTGCGGATGTTGGGAAAAGCCGGGTTGGAGGATATGCGGGAGGGAATCGACCCCCTGTGCCATTTCTGCAACGCCAGTTACCACTTCAGTCCAGAGGACATCAACTTTCTCATCGACTCGTTGGATACAAAGCCATGATATTTCTCCTGCTGCCTATTCTGCTGCTCACTCTGAACCTTGCCGCTATCAGCAACGATGATTTCCAGTGGCTGATGGATACAGAGAACTTCCAGGTGCTGCATAAGCATGGGAACAAGGTGGAGGAGTTGCTCAAGGGTCCCGAATCCGACCTCCGTCTAGCCCTGGAATACGCCCACCGCTCAGCTGACCTGGCTTTGGAACTGCGCTGCCGGGAACAGCTCGCCCTGGTTCACCACTCCCTGGAGGACGCGCTCGATTGGTTCCGCGTGGCTGACCAGGCCTTGCTCGACAGCCAGGCATATACAACGATGCGTGAGAAGGTGGAGGCCGAGTTCACCTCTCCGGACGAGCTTGTGGTGCTTCAGCACTATTTATACGGCACCTCGGATGAGGAATTCCTGGAGGCGGTGAGACGTCTGCGGGGCTACCATCCCCTGATCGAGGACCTCGCCAGAGAAAGGATCGACGCGATCAGCGTGGAAAGTTCGGATTCCCTCGCTCTGGCACTGATCGCTGACTTCGAACGTGACCTCCCGATTTCCGACTGGGGCCAGGTGGCTTACTACTACAAGCTTTACCACCTTTCCAACGCAGCCCGCTATGACGAACTGGAAAACCTAGTACAAGCCCAGGGTTTCCGATCCGACATCCATCTTTACATCTCCTCGATTTACCTGTTGAATCCCTCCTTCCGCAGAACCCGGGATAACAACGAACTCTTGCTGAACCAGGTGATCTTCATGCTGGATTCCGCCCTGAACGACTATTCCAGCGAAAGCGGCGTCCGGGTGCTATATGACTGGTACACTTCCGAGCAATGGAACTCCCGCCTGCGGTTCACCCGGCTCAAGGCCCGCTATTTCTCGCTGCTGGCCAGCCATGGCCTCTACGGTGATGAAAAAGAACTTATGGGGCTGGTCTCTGTCTCCAGCGCGGAATTCAAACAGCTGCTCAAAGATATTAAGGAACTCAGCTTTGAGAACAACGACCGGGGCGACCAGGCAGAGCTGCTTTATTGGCAGGGCAGGATAGAATCGCTGGCCGAAAATAAACTTATGCACCTCATGGCGGCCCGCAGCTACGTTGGCTCACTGGTCCTGGGTTCTCCCCGCAGGAAATACGACGAAGCCTGTCTGCAAGCTCTGGATTCTTTGAGGACTGCTCTGGACATCAAGACCGACCTGGTCACCTGGGCCCGGTCCCTGGCTGGATACCGGGGCATTGTTTTTGAGGAACACCCCTTCGGCGACAATCGCTACACCAGGGTCGCGATCGGCGATTATGACAACGACGGCTTCAACGACCTGTTGTTCAACGGCAACTCACTCTACCGCAACCTTTCTGGCCGGGATTTCATGGCGGTGGGCGATTCCCTGAATCTCAGCCAGCTTGCCTCCAGCGGCGGGCTCTGGGCGGATTTTAACTGTGACGGACTGCTGGACTTGGCGGCCATATCCCACAACTCCGACAGCCTGGGCGACGCGCTGATGAAAAACCAGGATGGCCTCCGCTTTGTGAAAGTGAATGAACGCGCCGGTGACATCGACGACCGCTGTCCCACTGAGGGGGCCGCTTGGATCGATCCCGGCCACACCGGCTGTCCCTCCCTCTACGTTGCCAACTACGAAAAGTGGCAGGTCCGGGCCGGATATCCGGATTATTATTGGCAAAACGACAGGGGTTACTTCAGCGACGCCAGTAAAGCCATGGGTTTCAGGGCGCCGGCGTACACCGATGATCCAGGTCTGGCAGGCCGGGGAGTGGCTCCCGCGGATTATGACAACGACGGCACCCAGGAGATCCTGGTCACCAATTACAGGCTCAACCGCAATTTTTGCTGGGACCTGCGCGACAGCACATTTGCCGACGTGGCAGCGCTGAACGGCCTGAGCGGCAAATACAAGGATGGCTACTACGGTCACAGCATCGGTGCCGACTGGGGCGATTATGACAATGACGGCGACCTCGATCTCTTCATAGCCAATCTCGCCCACCCCCGTTATATCGAGATCTCGGACGTCAGCCAGCTGCTGCGCAACGACGGCCGCAGCTGCCGGGTGATCGATGCCGACACTCTTTGGTATTGGCAGTTCACCGATGTGACGCGAGAGGCTGGGATCACTTACGACGAGCTTCACTCCGACCCACTCTGGTTGGATGCCGACAATGACGGCTGGCTGGACCTCTTCGTCACCTCTGTCTATGCCAACGACCGCTCCTATCTCTATAGAAACAACGGCAACGGCACCTTCACCGACATCACCTTCCTCGCCGGGGCCAGGGTATTCAACGGCTGGGGCAACGCCACCGCCGACCTCGACCGGGACGGTTTCACGGACTTGGTGGTGGGCAGCGGCAACGGTACCAAGATCCTTTTCAACCGGACCCGATCAAAGAACGGCTCCGTGTTCGTGAAACCTGTCTGGGAGGGTGGTGAGGTCATCCTGCTCACCGACCCCACCCAGTTTTCCCTCCATCCAAATTCCCCCGCCTTTGGCACCCGGGTGAAAGTGGAACTGCTGAATAAAGACGGCGGCAGACATAGCCTCATCCGTGAACTCAGCTCCGCCAAAGGCACCACATCCCAAAGCAGCCAGGAGCTTCATTTTGGCCTTGGCGACGCCACGATCCTTTCGAGCGAAAAGATGAACCATGCGCAAGATCAGAACTAAGCTGTTAACACCCCTCACCCCGGACCAGGCGGCTGTCCATGCGGATCATGTGATCGCTTGGGATGAAGCCGGTATTAGCCTGATCCGCCCCTGGAATCCTAACCTCGACACAGACTGCGAGGACCGCTGCGACCTGCTCTGCCTGCCAGGGCTGATCGACATCCACGTCCACCTCTCTCAATACCGCATCCGCGGTGCTTATGAGCCATCGCTCCTGTCCTGGCTGGAACGGCATGTATTCCCTGAGGAAGCCCGCTCCGCTGACCCCCAGTACGCCCGTGCCCTCTCGGATGAGTTTTTTCGCGCCCTGTTTACCGCCGGGACCACCACCTCGGTGATCTATACCGCCCCCTTCCACCAGGCCTGTGAGATCGCGTTTGCCAGCGCGCAGGCCGCTGGCGCCCGGGCTTTCATCGGCATGACCATGATGGACCGCATAAGCCCCGCGAACTTGCTCCAAACCACGGACTACGCCTGGTCCCGCTCGGTTGAGCTATATGAGCGTTGGCACTGCCACAGCCCTCTGCTGGATTACATCTTCACCCCCCGTTTCGCGCTGTCCTGTTCTGCAGAATTGATGGCGCTGACGGCAACCTTCATCAGGGATCACGGCGCCTGGGCCCAGACCCACCTTTCCGAAAACCGGGCCGAGATCGAGGAGGTCCTGAAGCTTTTCGACGCTGGCTCCTACGCCCAAGTCTATGATCGATTGGGGCTTCTCACACCCAAAACCATCCTCGCCCACGCCATCCACCTTGCGGATGAAGAAATGGATATTCTCGCCGCCAACAATTGTAAGATCGCCCATTGCCCGGATTCCAATTTCTTCCTTAAGAGCGGCGAGTTCAATTACCCCGCGCTGGCAGCAAAAGGTATCGAGATCGGCATCGGCAGCGACGTTGCCGCCGGGACCACCCTCAACCTGCTCTACCACGCCAAGCTGGCCAATTACCGCCAGAGCGTCCACTCCCTCAGGCCAGAGCGGCTTTTGTACCATCTCACGCTGGGCAACGCCCGCCTGCTGGGGCTGGGCGACAGGATCGGCAGCCTCGAGCCGGGCAAGGAAGCCGACCTTTGCTTGCTGCGCCCCCCCCACTCCATCCCGGACGAAGACCTCCTTTCCGCGCTCTGCTTCTGGGGCCACGAATTCCCGGTGGTGGAGACCGTGATCGCGGGCAGGACTGTTCTTAGCCAATTGGAAGACTAATTGCATAAATAATCATCAAGATTGAAATTATCGTGATCAACGCGCCCCTCCGAGGGTGGCATAGTTTAGCTCAAAAAAGGAGAGACTAGTGAAACACACCGTCCTGATCACCCTGCTGCTGGGATCAATCCTGACCCTGTCCGCCGCTCTGGTCTGGAACGAAGCCGTTCCCATCCGCCAGGGGGTCAACATCGAATGGTTCCGCACCGGAACGCAAACCCCCGATGGTGGGGCCATCTACGTTTGGTCCGATACCAAGCTGGGCGAACGCGACCTCTGGGCCCAGAAGGTTGACGTGGCAGGAAACATGGTCTGGGGCGACCCCCTGCTGATCGACGGCAAGCCTGACCGCCAGGAAGATCCAGTGATAACCTTGACCTCGGACAACAATTTCATCATTGCCTGGATCGATTTCTCAGACGATCCGGACGGCAACGTTTACGCACAAAAGATCAACTCCAACGGCCAGTTGCTCTGGCCCGAAGGCGGAAAGCCTGTCTGCACTGCATCCGAAATTCAGATCGCGCTGAACATGGAGCCCGACAACTCCGGCGGAGCCTACATCGTCTGGTCGGACGCGCGCAACCCCAGCAAAGACCTCTATGGACAGAGGATCGATGCCAACGGAAATCCCGTCTGGGCGCTTAACGGCATCCCCATTGCCAACGACCCCGGCGAGGAAGAGCAAAACACCATGCTACCGGACGGGCAGGGTGGCCTGATGATTGCCTACACTAACAGCTATGCGGGGGCGGAGGATATATTCCTGAAGCGTTTCAATCCCGACGGGGCGATGGCCTGGCCCCAGATGGCGGTGCTGGCTAACGAGCCGGGAAACCAGGGCAAGGTGCGCATGGCAACCCTTACCGGGGGCGATTTTGTCTTCACCTGGCAGGACCAGCGCTACGACGATCCGGACATCTACGCGATGAAGGTTAACCTCGAAGGTCAGTTTCTCTGGACCGATCCTTTCGTTGTATACGGCGATTCCGGCACTGAGGACTTTGCCCCTCAGCACAATCCCCGCATCGTTGCCACCAGCGACAACGCGGCCATCATCATCTGGGAGGACCGCCGCTTTGACAACCAGTATCCGGACCTCTTTGCCCAAAAGGTCTCCGCGGACGGCTCCCTGCTTTGGGCTGAGACAGGAGTGCCGCTCAGCGTGGCCGATTTCGACCAAATCAGCCCCCGCATGGCTTCCGACGGCAACGGCGGCTGCTATGTGGTCTGGGATGACCTCCGCAATGGCAACACACCCAACGAAGACATCTACGCCCAGCACCTCTCCGCCTCCGGAGCCGAACTCTGGGATCCCAACGGAAAGCCCGTCTGCACTGCCACTAACCAGCAAAACAGCGGACTGATCAAAGAGGCTGGCGGAAACGTCTTCATCAACTGGATGGACATCCGCAACGGCAGCGTGGGCATCAATTACCAGGTTTACAACTCTGCCGGCACGCCCCTGTTGGCCGAAAACGGAAAAGAAGTTTTCTGGGGCCTCAGCGGCGACGCCCCGCTTGACAATTATCTGATCCTGCCCCGGGAAAATGACGTGGTCCTGATCTGGCAGGATACCCGGTTCGCCAACCTCGGTTATCAGATCTACTTCCAGTTTCTCAATCCCGACGGCTCCACCGCCCTGGAAACCAATGGGCGCCCGGTGACGCTGCCCACTGGATATCACCAGCTTACCCCCTCCGCGGCCGTCACTCCGGATGGCCACATTGCCATTGTCTGGGAAGACAGCCGCAACCCCAATCCCAAGATCTATGCCCAGCTTCTGGATCCAGATGGAAACAGGCTCTGGGGAGATTATGGCATGGAACTCACGGACATGGACCCCCTCAGCCAGAAAGCGCCCCGTATCAGCTGGTTGGAGGGCAGGTTCTATATCGGCTGGTCAAATTACGACACGGTGGGGACCACCTACCGCTACCACGTTTACGGCCAGATGATCGAAAACGGCCAGAAACAGTGGGGCCCGGACGGAGTGATGGTGAGCACCCTGCACGGAGATGATCTGAACATCGAGTGCCAATTACACGACCTTAAAGACAATTATTACTGCTGGCAGCGATATAACCCTGCCGACTTCACGCGGTGGGTTTATTTGAAACAAGTGGGCACCGACGGCAGCGCCG
>JAGOIS010000059.1 GCA_017995495.1 Candidatus Cloacimonadota bacterium | reverse complement strand
GTGGACGTGGTTTCCGTAACTGGCGGCCACATTGCCCCCAGCCTGGGGACGGTGGAACTCACCCTGTCTCTGCTTAGCGTTTTCGACCCCCTCAAAGACCGCGTGGTCTGGGACGTGGGCCATCAAAGCTATGCCTGGAAGATACTCACGGGGCGCAACGACAGGTTTGACACCCTTCGCACCCTGAACGGCATCAGCGGCTTCACCAACCGCGATGAAAGCCCCTGCGACGCCTTCACCACTGGCCACAGCAGCACTTCGATATCCGCCGCCCTGGGTCTGGCCTGCGCCCGGGATTTGCAGAGGGAAAGCGGCTTCAGCATCGCCGTGATCGGCGACGGAGCCCTCACCGGCGGCATGAGCTTTGAAGCCCTCAATCACGCTGGCCACCTGCAGAAAAACAAGTTTTTGGTGATCCTGAACGACAACGCCATGTCCATCTCCCAAAATGTGGGCGGTCTGCAGAAATACATGGCCCGGATGTTGGCCAGCCGGCCTTACAACACCCTCAAACAGCAGATCTGGGACCTCAGCGGCACCCTGCCGGACAACCTCCGCCGCCGCTTCATCCTTGGCGCCCAAAAGCTCGAGGAATCGATGATGAACATTTTGGTGCCCAATATCCTCTTCGAGGACCTCGGTTTCAAATACGTGGGCCCCATTGATGGCCACGACATCAGCCTGCTCTCATCCATCCTCCGCCGCGTCCAGCGCCATATGGTGGGTCCTGTGCTGCTTCATGTGGTCACCCAAAAAGGACGGGGTTATATGCCCGCGGAGAAGGATTCCTCCTCTTTCCACGGAGTTGGACCCTTCGACGCCAACAGCGGCAAACAAGCTTGCAGCGGCCGGGAAAGCTGGAGCGAGGTTTTGGGCCGAAATTTGGTCCGCCTGGCGGAGGCCGATCCCAAGATCGTGGCCATCACCGCCGCCATGGCAGCCGGCACGGGGCTTACCCCGTTTGAAAAGAAATATCCCAAGCGCTTTTTCGATGTGGGCATCGCCGAACAACATGCCGTGACCCTGGCCGCGGGCATGGCCTGCAAGGGCGTGAAACCCTTTGTGGCCATCTACAGCACCTTCCTCCAGCGCGCCATCGACCAGGTGATCCACGATGTCGCTCTGCCCCGGCTACCGGTGGTTTTCTGCATTGACCGCGCCGGATTGGTGGGGGAGGACGGCGCCACTCACCACGGCGCTTTCGATGTTTCGCTCCTGTCCGCCATTCCCAATCTGCTCATCCTCTCCCCCTCCACCTCGGAGGAGTTGGAAGCCATGCTGCGCTTCGCTGCCCGGCACCAGGACGGGCCGATCGCCATCCGCTATCCGCGGGGAACGGCACGATGTTCCGAGCAGCCCCTCGCAGCCTTTGAGCCGGGTGTGTCTGAAACCGTTCACCAAGGCCAAAAGATAGCCCTGATCTGCGACGGTGGGGCCAGGCCTGTGGCGGAACAAACCCGGGAACTGCTGGTGGAAGCTGGCCTCGACCCCTGGCTGGTCAACCTGCGTAGCCTCAAGCCGCTGGATACAGAATTGCTTGGCAGGCTTGGAGATGGCTGTTCCCACATCTTCACTTTCGAGACCAACGCCGTGATCGGTGGAACCGGCTCCCGGATAGCCCAGCTCCTGTCCGCAAAGCCTTGCCAGGTGGTCAATTTCGGCTATCCGGACAGCTTCATCACCCATGGCAAGACTGAGCAGCTCAACGAACTGATCGGTTTCACGCCAACCCAGCTCTCCCAAGTTATCCTGAAGCGTTTGAACGCCTGATGCCGCCTGTCAGCGAACCCATCTGTGCCTTGATCACGCCACCGGGTTGCGCCGCCGTGAGTGTCATCAGGATCAGCGGCACCGGCAGCATCGGGATCGTAACCCAATTCTTCAGGCCACGCCGTAAATTGCTGAACAGTCCCTCACACAGGGCGGTCTATGGTCTGTTTTACAACCGGAATGGAAAACCCCTCGATCAGGTGCTTTGCACCGTCTTTCGCGCCCCCAAAAGCTACACTGGGGAGGATTGCGTGGAGATCTCCTGCCACGGCAATCCCCGCCTGGCTGCCCGGATCCTGGAAAACCTTTTGCTGGAGGCGAGGCTGGCCCGTCCGGGGGAATTCACTCTCCGCGCCCTGCTGAACGGCAAGCTCGACCTCACCCAGGCCGAGGCGGTGAACGACCTCATCAGCGCCACCGGCAGCAAGGCTGAAACCGCCGCCCTGATGCAGGTGCGGGGTCTGCTTTCCGATCGACTGCGCGAACTTCTGGACGGCATCTACGACGCCAGGTTGCGCTGCGAATTGGCCATTGACTTTGCCGATCAGGACCTGCCGCCGCTGGACGCGTACGACCTCAGAGAGCGGGTCGCCGGCCTCTTGGATGCGGCGAAAGCCATGCACAGCGAGGGTTCCCGGGGACGCTACATCCGCGAAGGCATCAGGGTCTGCCTGGCCGGAGCACCCAACAGCGGTAAATCCTCTCTGTTCAACGCCTTTCTCCACTTCAACCGCGCCATCGTCACCCCCCATCCCGGCACCACCCGCGATTATCTGGAGGAGAGCGTCTCCCTTCATGGCTACACGCTGGTTTTATATGACACGGCGGGATTGCGGGAAAGCGCGAACTCCATCGAGCGGGAGGGGATCGACCGCAGCCGCGAACTCATGCGCCAGGCCGATCTGGTGCTCTGCCTGCTCCCTGTGGATGAAAACCACGCCGCCGCAATTCCGGGCCTTACTCCGGGTATAGCCGCCAAAACCCTCTGGCTAGCCAGCAAATGGGACCTCGTGCCGCCAAAAAAGTCTACCGATCCATGCGGAGAGGAACGCGACGGCGGCTCGCCTGAGCGGGCCATCCCCGTCTCCGTGATGGCGCCCAATGGCATGGAAGCTCTCTATGAAGCCATTCTCAAGCGTTTCGACCTCCCCCCGGGCGATCTGACCAGCCCCCTGGTGACCAACGCCAGACATCTGGCCGCGCTTGAACGCTCCATCACTGCAATTTCCAACGCCCTGTCCTCCCTCGAAAACCAGGCCGGATACGAATTCACCGCCTTCGACCTCATCGCCGCCGCCAACGCCATCGGCGAGATCCTTGGCGTAACTGCCGATCCCGACCTGTTGGGCCGCATCTTCGCCGATTTCTGCATCGGCAAATAATGCTTGACAATTAATCCCCGCAGGCGCTTCAGTTTTCTTTGCTGCCTGCCGGCGCGAAGGCTGGCCCCTTCTTTGTTCCGGGTTCCGGCTCCAGCCTCGGTAGCGCCTGGCACAGAACCAATTTACTGGAGGTTGCCCATGTTTACAGGAATCAATTTCCGCCGTCTCGGTGGCCTGGTTGCCATCATTCTGCTGACGCTCACCCTTTTCGCCTGCGTGTCCGTGAAACATGTGAACACCACCGACGAAACGCTCGACCTCAGCAAGGAGTCAGTCCTGCTGCTGAAGATCACCACCAACAACACGATCAGCCCGAACTTCAAGCCCCGGATCGGATCGTTGCACCTCAAGAATGTCACCACCAACAAATCCTACCGGGTGTACTTCCCCTCCTCCGGAGTCGATATCGGCCAGGACGACAAGATGCTGCACTGGCTCTCGGTCTATCTTCCGGCGGGATATTACAAGATCGAGCGGATCATGGGTTCGGCTTCGGCGATTTTGCTTAACGGGAATTTCGATTTCCCCACCACCGTCAATTTTAACCTGCCGCCCCAGTCTGTTTCCTACGCTGGATCCATCTTCATGACCCTCAGGGAATTGAATCCGGACATAGGCGAACAGCGGGCCGGATCGATCTTTCCCCTGATCGAACAAACCGCCTCCGGATTTGGCAAGGGAACCTTCGATATCTCGATAGGGTCGAGCCAGGATGACCTGAAACTTTTCCGTCTCAGAAAGCGCGCCCTGACGAACGCCAATATAGTCTCAGAGACAGCCACCAAACCTTGAACCGGCTGTCAACGGATCAAGTCCCGTCTCAGCCAGCTCAGGCAGGACCAGGTCCTGACCCGGGGATTTGGCAGGATCCCACCGGTTCGCCCCGGTGATCAATACGGAATAAATACGGAATCAATACGGATTTCATCCGTATTGATTCCGTATTTATTCCGTATTGATAAGGGGAGCCATTTCGGGGTCCAAGTTGATCCCCGAACCACTGCCCTTCAGGCGGGGCCTGCTTAAACGCTTCAGTCTCGAGGTTCTGTTATCGGACTCTGCGCGGGCAGGGGGCTTTTCGCGAGCCAATGAAAAGGGGCGGGAGATTTCCCGCCCCATGCTTTGGGGATCGGCTTTCCGGGTGGGGTCAGCCGAGTTGTTTGATCACGGACCGGCCGGGGAAGATGGCGGCGGAGCCGAGTTCCTCCTCGATGCGGATGAGCTGGTTGTATTTGTCCACGCGTTCGCTGCGGGAGATGGATCCGGTCTTGATCTGGCCGGTGTTCATGGCCACGGCGAGGTCGGCGATGAAGGTGTCTCCGGTTTCGCCGCTGCGATGGCTTACCACGCAGGTCCAGCCAGCTTTGTGGGCGGTGTTGATGGCGTCAATGGTCTCCAGCACGCTGCCGATCTGGTTGAGTTTGATCAGTACGCTGTTGGAGGCTTTTGCGGCGATGCCGCGTTTGATGATGGCGGGGTTGGTCACGTAGAGGTCGTCGCCCATGATCTGGATCTTGTCGCCGAGGGCGGCGTTCAGTTTTATCCAGCCTTCCCAATCGTTTTCGGCCAGGCCGTCCTCGATGGAGACGATGGGATATTTGGCCACCATGGCCACCCAGTAGGCGATTATTTCGTCGGTGGTGGCGAGCTTGCCCTCGAAGGCGTATTTGCCGTCGATCCAGAAGCTGGAGGCGGCGGGGTCGAGGGCGATGCAGATATCCTCGCCGGGTTTGTAACCGGCTGCGGCGATGGCCTCCATGATCACTTTCAGGGCTGCCTCGTTGTTTTCCAGGTTCGGCGCGAAACCGCCTTCGTCACCAACTCCGGTGGCCAGGCCGCGGTCCTTGAGGATCTTTTTAAGGGCGTGAAACACCTCGGCGTTCATGCGGATGGCTTCGCGGAAGGATTTGGCGCCCAGGGGCATGATCATGAACTCTTGGATGTCGATGTTGTTGTCCGCGTGGGAACCGCCGTTGATGATGTTGCTCATCGGCACGGGCAGGGTGACGGCGTTCACGCCTCCCAGATAGCGGTACAGCGGCAGGTCCAGTTCGATGGCGCTGGCGCGGGCGGCGGCCATGGAAACGGCCAGGATGGCGTTGGCTCCCAGCTTTTCCTTGTTGGGAGTGCCGTCCAGGGCCAGCATGGCGTGGTCGAGTTCCGCCTGATGGGTGGATTCCAGGCCGCAGAGGGCTGGAGCGATGATGTTATCGATGTTATCCACGGCTTTGAGGGTGCCTTTGCCGCCGTAGCGGGATTTGTCTCCATCCCGCAATTCGATGGCTTCGCGTTCTCCGGTGGAAGCGCCGCTGGGCACGCCTGCTCTGGCGATCACGCCGCTTTCCAGCTGGATGTCGGCTTCCACGGTGGGATTACCGCGTGAATCCAGTATTTCCCGTCCCTTGATAAATAATATTTCGGACATGTTAATGGGTCTCCTTGGGTTTTGTTTATTTTTCGAAAATGTTGGCCAGGGTTTTCACGGAACCCAGCAAAGCAGAGGATTCGTAGGGGATCACGACCGTTTTGTCGCCTTGTTTGGTAACTTCGGAGAAGGCGGCCACATACTTCAGGGCGATCAGATATTGGGCGGGGTCGGTTTTGCTGTCTTTCACGGAGGAGGCGATGAGTTCTATGGATTTGCGTTCGGCTTCGGCGACCAGCAGTTTGGCCTGGGCCTCACCGTCGGCGCGGGTGATCTTGGCGGTTTTGTCGCCTTCCGCCACGCGGATCTGGAATTCGCGTTCACCATCGGCCTGGAGGATCTTGGCGCGTTTGTCACGTTCGGCGCGCATCTCTTTTTCCATGGCGGTGCGGATCTCTTCCGGGGGCAGGATCTCCTGCAGTTCCACGCGGTTCACCTTCACGCCCCACTTGTCGGTGGCGTCGTCCAAAATGTCTCGCAGTTTGGCGTTGATGGTGTCGCGCGAGGTGAGGGTGAAGTCCAGGGTGAGTTCGCCGATCACGTTACGCAGCGAGGTTTGGGTGAGCTTTTCGATGGCCTCGGGGAGGTTGCCGATCTCGTAAACCGCCTTGTAGGGGTCGGTCACCTGAAAGTAGAGCAGGGCGTTGATGTTGATGGAAACGTTGTCGCTGGTGATCACGTTCTGGCGCGGGAAGTCGTAAACCGTCTCGCGCAGGTCGATGCGGTTTTCCTGGCGCTGGGTGACGATCACGTTGCCGCGGTAATCCGCCTTGTTGTAGCGCCAGTGGATGGGGCGGATCTTGTCGAATATTGGCACAATGATGTGGATGCCGGAGGGCAGGGTCTTGAAATATTTACCCAGGCGTTCCACGATCACGACCTCAGCCTGACGCACCACGATGATGCTTCTGGAAATGAGGGTTATCACAAAGAGGGCGATAACAATCCCGACGATGGTTGGAAGCATGATTCACTCCTTATTGGTAAGCTTTTGTGCATAAAAATGCCTGCCCTGAATCTGACAAGGAAAAAAATCATCTGGCGGCGGGAAGTGGAAGATTGCACTTGACAAATATCAAAACTCCCGGCGAGCATGACTTTTTTCCGAATAAAGCAGGTGTCTGGGCAGTACATCCCGTTTCACTTGCAGATATATTAGTCCAAAGTGGGGAGATTACAATGAAAAAAGTTCTGCTGCTGGTGTGCTGCGCGTTCGCCCTCTGCGGCTGCGCCGAGCGGCGTCTCAGCAGTTGGAATGATGGCGACGCGCTCACGCTGGCCAGGGAACTGGCGGCCGCGGTCTCGAGCGAAACCTGGCTGGAAGGCTTCAGCCTGCCGGATGAAAGCCGCTCTCCCGCCCTGCTCATCTGCACGCTGGAAAACCGCAGTGAATATCACGTCGCCCTGTCCGAACTGGAGGAAGAACTCGCCCGGGAACTGCTGCTGAGCGGTAAGGTCAGGCTGATCCGTCCCCGTAAAGACAGTCCCGCCTTTGTGAACGGTGGGAGCGCTCTTCTGGATTCCCTTTCCTGGGAATCAAGCGGCGCGGATGCCCTGCTGCGGGGCTGGCTGGAAGTGGTGCCAGACCGCAGTCTGCTGGTGTTCAGGCTCACTCTGGAGATCCTGGACACCGCCGGCGGGACCACGCTGCTGAGAGTGGCGAAGTCCACCAGCAAACCCCTGTGGACGAAGCTGTGAGCAACCGCCCCTGCCAGAGCAATAAATATTTTTAATATAGCAGAAGAGGAGAATCCATGCAGATCACCAAACTGGACCAAATGTTCGACATCCTCAAACCGCGTCCCAACAAACGCCTCGTGGCAGCCTGGGCGGTGGACGCCCACACAGTCTGCGCCGTGCACGAGGCAGTGGAAATGGACCTGGTGGAAGGCATCCTGGTGGGCGATGAAAGCCTGATCAAAAAGGTTTGTGAAGCCGAAAAGATCGATCCCTCGGTATTTCGGATCGTTTCATCCACCCCCGACTCCGCCGCCGCCAAAGCGGTGGACCTGATCAACGCCGGCGAGGGGGATTTTTTGATGAAAGGCCTGCTCAGCACGGACCGCTACATGAAGGCCATCCTGAACAAGGAGCGCGGCCTGATGGACAGCGGCGCCATCCTTTCCCACGTCACCGTTGCCGAGCCCAAAAGCTATCACAAACTGCTTGTCTTTGGCGACGTGGCGATCATCCCGCTGCCGGATCTGGCCCAGAAAGTGGCCATCACGAACTACCTTATCCGCACCGCCCACTTTTTGGGCATCGAAAACCCCAAGGTGGGCATCCAGGCCGCTTCGGAACAGACTTTGCCGAAGATCCCCTCCTGCGCCGACGGCGCCATCATCGCCAAAATGGCCCAGCGCGGCCAGATCAAGGGAGCGATCGTGGAAGGGCCTCTGGGTTTCGACCTCATCGTGGACAAGGAAAGCGCGCTCATCAAGGGCGTGCAGAGCGAAGTCTGCGGCGACGCCGACTGCATCCTCTTTCCCAATATCGAGGCCGGCAACTGCTTCTATAAATCCGTGGTGAAGCTGATGGACAGCGAGCTCTGCGCCGTGGTGATGGGTGCCCGGGTGCCCTGCGTGCTCACCTCGAGGGGCGACAGCGAACGCTCCAAACTCTATTCCATCGCCCTGGCCGCCCTGTTGGCCGGAGCCGGTCAGTCATGATCCCCATCCGCTCCCTGGAACAACTCGCAGCCCACGTTCGCGCCCTGGGTGCCCAAACCCGGATCGCCGTGGCCGCCGCGGAGGACTCCCACACTTTGTTGTCCATTGCCAGAGCCGTGGGCGAGGGCTTCATCCAGGGTATCCTGCTGGGAGACAGGCAGAGGATCGAAACGGTCTGCGCTGCCGAAGGGATAGATGTTTCCAGCTTTCAGATCGTGGATGTCCCCGGCCACGCCGCCGCCACAGCGGAGGCCGTGAGGATGGTGCGGGCCGGCGAAGCGGACGTGCTGATGAAGGGGCTGGTGGGAACCGACAAGTTCCTGAAAGCCGTGCTCCACAAGGATAAAGGCCTGCTGCCGCCCAAGGCGGTGATGAGCCACGTCTGCGTGGTGGAACTGCCCCGATACCATAAACTCCTCTTCCTCAGCGACACCGCCGTGCTGCCTACTCCCGACCTGGACCACAAGATCGCGATGCTGAACTACAGCGTGGCGATGGCCCGCCGTTTCGGGATCGAGAAACCCAAGGTGGCCCTCATCTCCGGCACGGAAAAGGTGATCGGCGCGCTGCCCAACACCCTCGAGTACGCCCTCATCTCCAAGATGGCCCAGCGCGGCCAGATCAAAAACTGCG
>JAGOIS010000058.1 GCA_017995495.1 Candidatus Cloacimonadota bacterium | reverse complement strand
TGTTTTTGATCTTATGCATGGTTTATCCTTGGAGACAGCGGAGTACAGCCCCCGCCGAGGCTGGGGGGCGGTTCAAAGGGGAAGGCCGGCCGCGGGCGGGTCAGGCGTCCCTGGAGCCGGTTTTTTTGCGTTTGGCCTGGATCTTGCCGGGGCCGGAGTAGGCCTTTTTGGCGGAGGTGATGCCCTTGGGAGCCCGGGTTTTGGGGCGTTTGAGTTTGTCGCCCTGGGTTGTGCCGTATTTGCGTTCGGGCTTGCCGTCCCGGGAGCGGGAGTGGGTCTCATTGCGGTCGCCGTAAGGTTTGGCCTGGGTTTTGCGGGCGTATTTCTGCTCGCGGTCCGGGGCCGGGCTGTCGTCCCGGGAGGAGGTCTGCACCGAGGCGTTGATGGTTTCGCCGTTGAAGTTGTTGCGGGCGAAGGCTTTCATGATCTGGCTTTCGTAGGCGCCGTCGAGCTCGATGAGGGTGTGGCCATCAGCGATGTTGATGCGTCCGATCTCGATGCTGCGGGCGATCTTGAGGCGGTTGATGAAGGTCATCAGCTCGCGTTTGCTCACCCCGTTGCGGCGTCCCACGGCCAGCCTGAAGGTCTTGAAGGTGACCTGGTGGTCATCGCGGGGGGACTGGCGCTGGGTGGCCTGGGTGAGGTCGGCGCTGTCCTTGTAATAGCTGAGGAAGCGGTTGAATTCCACTGAGACGAAGCGTTGGATCAGCTCTTCGCGGCTCATCCATCCGAGTTTTTTGTAGACGTTGGGCAAAAAGGATTCGATCTCTTCGGTGGCCACCTCCACGCGTTCCACGACGTCGATGAAGTTGAAGAGCTGTTTCTGGCAGATCTCGCGTCCGGTGGGAACTGGAGCATAGACGATCTCGCGGTTGAGGCGCTTTTCCACGGCCTTGAGGGCGGCGCTTTCGCGGGGATGGATGATGATGATGGAGACCCCGCTCTTGCCGGCTCGGCCGGTGCGTCCTGAGCGGTGGATGTAGATGTCTGGCTCCATGGGCAGATGGTAGTTGATGATGTGGGTGAGGTCGTCCACATCGAGGCCGCGGGCGGCGACATCCGTGGCGATGAGCAACTGGACGTATTTGGAGCGGAAGCGGTTCATCACCAGTTCGCGCTGGCCCTGGCTGAGGTCGCCGTGGAGGGCGTCGGCGTTGTAGCCGTCGTGCTGGAGCTTGGTGGCGATCTCCTGGGTTTCGGTGCGGGTGCGGCAAAAGACGATGCCGTAGATCTTGGGATTCATGTCGGCGATGCGTTTGAGGGCCAGATACTTGTCCCGGGCGTGCACCCGGTAAAAGAAGTGTTGGATGTTCTCCGCGCCCTGCTGCTCGTTGCCTTCGCTGATGTGGTGAGGATTGCGCAGGAAGGAGGCGGCCAATTTGGTGACCTCCCGGGTGGTGGTGGCGGAAAAGAGCAGGATCTGTTTTTCGGCCGGGGTGTGGCCCATGATCTCAAAGAGGTCATCCTTGAAGCCCATGTTGAGCATCTCATCCGCCTCATCCAGCACCAGGCGCGAGATCTGATCTATCTTGAGGGCACCCTGCTTGATCATGTCCAGCACGCGGCCGGGGGTTCCCACCACGGTCTGCGGACAGGCTTTGAGGGCGTCTTTCTGCTTTTGGATGGAGGCACCGCCGTAGACGGCAGTGGTTTTAAGGCGGGGCATGAAGCTGGCGTAGGAGTCGAAGTCGCTGTTTATCTGCAGGCAGAGTTCGCGGGTGGGGCAAAGAATGAGGGTTTGCACCCAGGTTTTTTCTATGTCGGTCTGGCTGAGGATGGGAAAACCGAACGCGGCGGTCTTGCCAGTGCCCGTTTGGGCCAGGGCGATGAGGTCGCCGTCGTTCTCCAGCAGCCAGGGTATCGTGGAAGCCTGGACCGGGGTGGGGGTGATATAATTGAGCTGGGCGGCCGCCCTGAGAAGTGGCTCGGGAAGGGTGAAATCGGTGAAGTTCAGCAAAGAGGGATTCCTTAAATTGATTTAACTGAGGTCAGGATTTTTTCCGGGGCGATTTTGTAAAGTATTATAATTTCAGGCTCATGTTCGGTAGCGGAGTGTGGAAGGATGTAACATTGCCGGAGTCCAGCGAGGAACGAGCTCGGACTGCAGCAAACCCTGGCATTCCTATTTTACACAGATTTACGGATCGCTGTCTTCATGATCTGTGCAATCCGTGAGATCTGTGTGAGTCGCTGTTATCCGCGCGGATCATCAGCATCCGCGTCTTCCGCGTTACAGGCATCACGTTCCGGCGGGCGGCTCCAGATAGCTGAGAAAAAGCTCAAACACATCCACAGGCAGGCGTTTCGCCTTGCCGCCGCTGGCGAAGACCCCGATCATCCTGGCTTCGAAGCAGAGATCGCCCCGCGAGTTGTAGATCCGCTGCACCCAGTGGCCTTTCACGCGGTTCATGTCGTCGAACCAGCTTTTGACTGCGATGAGGTCCTCGTGTTCGATGGCCAGGCGGTAATCCAGATTGAAGCCGCGGATGAAGACCTGAAGGTTCAGTTCGCGCATCCGGGCTACGGACATGCCCATTTCGATCATGGCTTCGGCCCTGGCGCTTTCCAGCAGCTGGAGGTAGTTGGCGTTGTTTAGATGCCCGTAAACGTCGCATTCGAAGCCATAGATCCGCTTGCGAAACTCGAAAACCATTGTCGATCTCCCCTTTGGCAACTCGCGCCGCATTTTGTGCTTGACCGATATGGGCGGCGCAATTCTGATGAAAAAAACCATCTTTGAATTGAGGATAAAATGGCCAAGAAAAATGTCAACCCCAAAATTCAGAATAAAGGCGGCGTGAAGCCTTCAGTCCACCACCGGGAGATCCATCCCGGCGTGGGAGCCCATAAAAGACCCGTCCCGGCGGCTTCAACCCCGGACTGGATGGAGACCCTCACCCGGCAGCGCTGGCTGCCCTGGGCGCTGATGGGCTTTCTGCTGGTGCTGGTGAGCCTGCTCTATTTCCCCGTGGCCTTTGGCGGCATGACCCCCCAGGCATCGGACACCTCGCAGTGGCAGGGCGCGGCGAACAAGATCATCGAATACAACAAGTCCCATGCCGACACCGCCCTCTGGACCCAGAGCATGTTTTCCGGCATGCCCTCCTACCTGATCTCCTTCCCCAATCGCTGGCCCTTTTTGGAAAACATTTCCAAGCTGACAGACAAGCTGATCAACTGGCGCATCTTCCTGCTCTTCATCGGCGCGCTGGGGATGTTCTTGCTGCTTAGATTTCTGAAGCTCGACGTCTGGACCAGCTTCTTCGGCGCCGTGGCCTTCATGTTTTCCTGCCACTGGCTGGGACTGTTGGAGATAGGGCACAACACCAAATTCCGGGCGATCATGTACATCCCCTGGGTGATCTGGGCCTTCATGCATCTGCGGCAAAAACCGGGCTTGCTGGGCCTGGGCTTCCTGGCCACCACACTGATCGTGCAGCTGCGGGAAAACCATCCCCAGATCAGCTATTACCTCTACCTCTTCCTGGGCATGTACTGGGTTTGGCAACTGATCGAAAGCTTCCGCGCCAAGGACCAGAAACGCTTCTGGCTTTTCACTTTCCTGGCCGTGCTGGCGGTGGGGCTTACTTTGCTGGCGGTGCTTAACCCCTATCTGAGCACCATGGAGTACAGCAAATTCACCCAGCGGGGCGGCAGCGGCGGGCTGGAAACCAGCTACGCCCAAGGCTGGAGCTTCCATCCCAAAGAGATCGTCACCTTCTTCATCCCGGATTTTTACGGCGGCGTGAACCAAAGCTACTGGGGCTATATGCCCTTCACGCAGACCTACAACTACTTCGGCCTGATCGTGCTGGCCCTGGGGATCATCGCCATCATCGGCAGAAAGCACCGCCGCAGCTCGGTTTTTCTGGGCATCACCTCGCTCATATTCCTGATCATGTCCTTCGGCAGCGCCACCCCCTGGCTTTCGAACCTGTTCCTGAAGTATTTGCCTTATTTCAACAAATTCCGCGTGCCCTCGATGATCCTCACCATGGTGCAGGTGAGCGCCGTGATCCTGGCCGCGTTGGGCGTGGATACCATCCTCAGCCTCAGCGGGGAGCAGAAAAAGGCCTGGAACAAAGGCCTGCTCAAAGCTTTCATCATCTGCGGCGGGGTCCTTTTCCTCTGGCTGACCCTGGCCAAATCCATCTTTGGCGGACTCAGCTTCACCAGCGCTGGTGAACTTCAGCAGCTGGCCCAAAACAAGCTGACCGAACTCCCTGAATACATCCGGGAGGAAAGGCTGGGCCTGCTTTACGGCAGCGGCAGCCTGAGCCTGCTCCTGCTGGTGCTGAGCCTGGGCCTGGCCTGGCTGCACAGCGCCAAAAAGCTGCCCCGGTCGCTCTTTGTGGTGTTGCTGGCGGCATTGGTCTTCATCGACCTCTTCATCTACACCGGTAAATTCCTGAAGCGGGAAAACCTGCAGGCCCGCCAGGAATACTCCAACCGCTTCGCGCCCCAGGATTTTGATGATTACCTGTTGGCGGACAAATCCAACCCGCGCGTCTATCCGGTTGGCCAGAGCATGCTTTCCGAGGGCAGAATGAGCAGGCCGACCGGCGAATGGGCCTATCACCACCAGATCGTGAACGGCTATTCCGCCGCCAAACTGAAACGCTACGACGACCTTCTGAAGCTGATCGAGGGCGATCCGGCCAGCCAAAAACCGGGGGAATGGGGCCGCCTGATGATGGGCATGTATGGCATGAAACAAGGTGAGATGCCCGTGGACAAGCCCACTCCGGTGCTGGACATGCTCTCCACCAAATACATCATCCATCCCGATCCGCTGCCGAACGATTCGCTTTTCACCCTGGACCTGCCCCCCTACAATCAATTCTACAACAAGCTTACGCCGGTTTTCCAGGGTTATGGCGGGGTGTCGGTGTATCGAAACGAGACCGCTCTGCCCCGGGCCTGGTTCGTGGATTCGGTGCGGAAAGTGGCGCCGGCGGATTCGATCCTGCCGCTGCTGCGCTCCGAAAGTTTCGATCCCCGCCGCCTGGCCTATGTGGAAACCGACCTGAAGAATGTCCAAAAGCCTGATTCCGCCCGGGTTACCCAGACCGTGGCCGAGATGCAGAAACTGGCTTACGACGTTTATACGGACAAGCCGGCCTTCCTCGTGCTGAGCGAGATCTACTACCCTGCCGGCTGGAAAGCCACCCTGGACGGCCAGGAGATCCCGATCCACGCGGCGAACTACGTCCTGCGCGGTTTGGAAATACCCGCCGGGTCACACAAGCTGGAACTGGTTTTCACGCCTGCTTCCTACAAAACCAGCGTCGGACTGAGTTTGCTGGGCCTGCTGGCCAGCCTGCTCGCCCTGGGCGGAGGCCTGGCCTGGACCCGTTGGAAACGCCGCGAGGCCACGGAGGCTGTGGAAGCCACCCCCAATGATCATTGACGGACGTGAATACCGCAGCGTCTGTTGGGAATACGGGCGTCTGCGGATGATAGACCAGAACAGGATCCCACAGGATTTCACGATCATGGAGTTCAGCGATCACCTCCAGGTGGCCGAGGCCATCCGCAACATGAATGTGCGGGGCGCTCCCGCCATTGGCGCGGCGGGCGCCTTTGCCCTCGCCCTGGCAGCGAAGAACGCTCCGGACCAGCGTTTCCGGGCTCAGATCCGCCAGGCGCGCGATCTGCTGATCGCTACCAGGCCCACCGCGGTCGATCTGCAAAGCGGGGTCAACTACGTTTACGAACAGACCCTCAAATTTATCCCGGACCTCGTTCACGCCCGCAAAGTGGCGCTTCTGGCCGCCCGGGAATTCGCCAACCGCGGAGCCGAGGATTGCCGTTTGATCGGCGAACAGGGCCTGCCCCTGATCCCCGACGGCGCGAGGATCCTCACCCACTGCAACGCCGGAGCCCTGGCCACGGTGGATTGGGGCACCGCGCTGGCTGTGGTGAGGCTGGCCCACCGCAAGGGCAAAAACATCTTCGTTTACGTGAGCGAAACCCGGCCCCGCCACCAGGGGTCCAAGATCACCGCCTGGGAGCTGGCGCAGGAGGGGATCCCGCACGCCATCATCGCGGACAGCGCCAGCGGCTACTATTTTTGGCGCGGGGAGATCGACGTGGTGATCACCGGCGCTGACAGAGTCTGCCTCAACGGCGACATCGCCAACAAGATCGGCACCTACGACAAGGCCGTCCTGGCCAGCCACCACGAAATTCCCTTATATGTGGCCGCGCCCCTTTCCACTTTCGATTTTTCCTGCCAGCAAGGATCTGACATCCCCATCGAGTTCAGGGACGAGGAAGAGCTGAAACTCTACGGCGGCCAGCTTACCGCCAATCCCTCCTCCCCAGCCATGAATCCCGGTTTCGACATCACCCCCGCCGCCCTGATCCAGGGCATCATCACGCCCAGAGGAGTCTTCGCCGCCGCGGAAGCCGCTCAGAAGGTGCAGGGATAAGCTCATGGCCCAAACCATCGATCTCATCCTGCGGGGAGGCACCATCCTCACTCTGGACCGGGATATGCGCGTGCTTGAGGATCAGGCCATCGCCGTCGACCAGGGCCGCGTCCTGGAGTTCTTTGACCCCGCCACAGCCAAATACCAGGCCAGTGAGGAGCTCGACACCCACGGCTGCATCCTGATGCCGGGGCTGATCAACGCCCACACCCACCTGCCCATGACCTATTTCCGCGGGCTGGCGGACGATCTGCCCTTGCAGACCTGGCTGCAGGATTTCATCTGGCCACTGGAGCACAAGATGATCAGCCGCGAATTCATCAGCCAGGCCGCCCTCCACGGCGCCGCCGAGATGATCAAGAACGGCATCACCCAGATCCAGGATATGTATTTCGACATGCCGGCAGTGGCCGGAGCCTGTTCCCAGGCGGGTTTGCGCGCCATCATCGGCGAGGCTGTCCTGGACGGGCATGGCAATTCCGACGCCACCCACGCCACCCTGGGCGACAAGGTGCTGGAACTGAGGCAGCGCTTCGCGGACGACCCCCTGGTGGATTTCAACCTGGCGCCCCACTCCATCTACGGCTGCTCGGAACAAACTTTGGCCAAATGCGCCCAGGTGGCTGCGAAACACGGCATCCTGCTGCATATGCACCTCTCCGAGACCCGCCTGGAAGTGGAGAACTGCCTCCAAGCGCATGGCCTCAAACCCGCTTTCTACCTTCAAAAAGTGGGCATCCTGGAACTCCCGGCCGTCTATGCCCACGCCATCTGGACCGATCCGGACGAGATCGAGCTGATGGCCGCCAATCCAGCCTCCGTGGCCATCTGTTCCGATTCCAACCTCAAACTCGCCTCCGGCATCCTGCCCCTGTCCGCGTATTTGGAAAAAGGCGTGAACGTCTGCTTCGCCACCGACGGCGTGGCCAGCAACAACAACCTCGACCTACTGGCAGAGCTGGACCTCACCGCCAAACTCCACAAGGCCGTGAACTCCGATCCGGCCTTCCTGCCTGCCGCCCAGACCCTGCGGATGGCCACCCTCGGCGCCGCCAAAGCCCTTGGCGTGGAGGATAGAAGAGGCTCGCTGGAGCCCGGCAAGGACGCCGACATCTGCGTGCTCTCCCTCGCCGGCCTGGAGTGCCAGCCTGTCTATAATCCCTGGTCCCACGTGGTTTACACCCTCGGCGCCAAACAGGTGCGCGACGTGGTGATCGGCGGCGAGATCGTGCTGCGTGCAGGCCGGCTCACCAAAGTGGACGAAGCTGAATTGGTCCGCGCCGCCCAAAGCTGGAGGGAACGCATCCTGAAGGAGCTGGGATGATGGTGCAGATCAAGAACCGGCGCGCCCTCCACGAATACTACGTGATCCAGAAATTCGAGGCCGGGATCGCCCTCGTGGGCAGCGAGATCAAGAGCATCCGCGCCGGCAAGGTGAATTTCAAGGACAGCTACGCCCGCATCATTGATGGCGAATGCTGGCTGCTCAACCTCCACATCTCGCCCTTCGAAAAATCCACCCACTTCAGCCCCGACCCCGCCCGCAAACGCAGATTGCTGCTCCACAAACACGAGATCCGCCGCTTGCGGGCAAAAACCGAGGAACTGGGCATGACCATCGTTCCGCTGGAGATCTTCATCAACGACCGCGGCCACTGCAAGCTGATCATCGCCCTGGTGAAAGGCAAAAAATTCTACGACAAGCGCGAATCCCTGCACCAGAAAGACCTCGAACGCGACCGGGAACGCGAGGGCTAGGTTTTTAACCCAAATAATACAGTAGGATTTTCTCGATCCAACTTTCGGGACTGAGAGAATCCTACTGCATTATTTGGGTTTATTCCATTTTGATAACGGGGGAGGCTGGGCTTGAAGGGGTGGACCATCCTCTTCTGCGTTGTTGCCCAAAGCCGCACAACTAAAGGCTGTTAGCAATCCTCAACGACAAACAAACAGGGATGGCCGCGTGGACATCCCAGTATGATTTTGGGGCGATGTTGCTGAGCAAGGTTCATTGTCCAAGACCTTACCCCCGGAAAAAAACAAGCCCGGCTTTGAGGTCCGGGCTTGAAGGTATCTGGTTTGTTGATTATTTGGTTATCAGGTACGATTCATCCGAGGCGATGATCCTGTAGAAGCGCATCGTCTGGCCGAGGTCCATGTCGTTCCAGTAAGCGTCGGTGGTTTCGCCGAGGAAGCTGTAGGTCCCGAAGGGATCGTTGCTGCCCCAGACCTGGTAGAAGTTGGCGTTGGGGATGGCGTTCCACTCTACCTTCACGTAGTCGGAAGCGGCGTCCACGTAGCTGATGGAGATGCCGGGAACCGCCAGCCAGGTCAGGTGGACGATCACCACGGCCGTGTCGCTGGCTTCGTTGGTGCCATCGCTGACCGTGAAGGTCAGGTTCTCGGTGCCGTACCAGTCCGCGGTGGCGGTGAAGGTGACCGTGAGCCCGTCGATGGAGACGTTCACGTTGCTGTTGCCGCTGTAGCCAAGGGTGAGGGTGC
>JAGOIS010000057.1 GCA_017995495.1 Candidatus Cloacimonadota bacterium | reverse complement strand
GGTATAAATTGCCGTGGTGT
Organism: Candidatus Cloacimonadota bacterium; assembly: GCA_017995495.1. GTDB lineage: Bacteria > Cloacimonadota > Cloacimonadia > Cloacimonadales > Cloacimonadaceae > Syntrophosphaera. Next base: position 8,934 of record JAGOIS010000057.1, on the reverse strand, counting down.
CCAGTTGCGCGTGGCCCAGCATTTCCTGAATTGCCTGGAGGTCTGCGCCCCTGGCCAGCATGTGGGTGGCAAAACTGTGGCGGAGGGTGTGGGGCGAGTAACCTTTTTTCTGCGCCACGAGGCGAAAATACTGGTTCAGTATCGCGTAAAGCTGGCGGCCGTCAAAATCCCTGCCGCTTTTGGTAAGGAACAGTTTGTCGGAACTTCCCGGACGCCTCAGTTTTTCCCTGAGGGGCAGCCAGGCGCCGATGGCTTTTGCCGCTTCCGCTCCCAGGGGCACCAAACGTTCCTTGGACCCTTTGCCAAAAACTCTCAGCAACCCGCGTTTGAGGTCGATCTCACTCAGCCGGAGTCCGGCCAGTTCCGAGATGCGCAGGCCTGATGAATAAAGGAGTTCGAGGATGGCCCGGTTGCGCACCCCGAAAACACTGTCGAGATCGGGTACGCGCAGGAGGGTTAACATTTCCGCTTCGGTGAAGAAATGAGGCAGGGCTTTTTCGAATTTGGGCCTCTTGATCTTGTCCATGGGATTGACGGTTATCTGCCCCGTGAGCTTGAGCCAGCGGAAAAAACTGGTGAGCGCCGCCGCTTTGCGCGACAGGCTGCGGTTTCCCACCTTGTTTTCATGCAGTTCGCGCAGCCAGTCCCGGATCATCAGCACGTTGATTTCAACAACCACCGGTTGAGCGGGAAAAAACCTGCCCACATAACCCAAAAACTGGCGCAGATCGCTGCTGTAGGCGGAGAGAGTGCAGGCGGATTTGCCCTCCGCCCTCAGAAATTCCGAATAGCTTTGTAGTTCTTTTTCCATTGCTTGCACACCTGAATGTTCATTTTTTCCTTGCCTGATAACTTGTCGAGAAAAATATTGCCCCAAGCTTAGGAGGTTTGATGAACCAGCATATCGCCAGCAGCGCCAGAGTGGGCGTAAACACGGTCATAGGCGCGAACGCGGTCATTTTGGACGGAGTGCGCATCGGCGACAATTGCCTGATCGGGCACAACGTGGTGATCCACGCGGGCAGCGTGATCGGCGGCAACGTGCGCATCGACGACAACACCATCATCGGCAAGTCCCCGCTTTCCTCCCCCCGCAGCATCTTCAAGCTGCCTGAAGGCCTCAAACCTGCTGTGATCGGCGACCTCTGCCAGATCGGGGCCAACGTGGTGGTCTACGCCCAATGCGAGATCGGCAAAAGCAACCTGATCGCCGACCTCGCCACCATCCGTGAAAACGTGAAGATCGGCGAGCTGAACATCATCGGCCGCAACGTTGCCATCGAGAATTTCGTGACCATCGGCTCCCGCAACAAATTTGAGACCAACTGCTACATCACCGCCTATTCCGAGATCGAGGACTATTGCTTCGTGGCGCCCTGCGTGGCCACCAGTAACGACAACTACATGGCCCGCGATCCGGAGCGTTTCAAGCATTTCAAGGGGGTCACGCTGAAACGCGGAGCCAGGATCGGTGTGAACGCCACCATCCTGCCGGGAAAAGTGCTGGCCGAAGACGCCTGTGTGGCCGGCGGCGCGGTGGTTTCCCGCGACGTTCCCGCCGGCAAAATCGTGCTGGGCAGCCCAGCCAAACCGCTGCGGGAAGTTCCCTCCGAACAGCTTTTGGAAAACAATCTGGACAAGAAATGAAAGCCCTGCTCATCATTCCCACCTACAACGAGATCGAAAACATCGCCAGGATAATCCCCGCGGCGCTAAGACAATCTCCGGACCTGCATATCCTGGTGATGGACGACAACTCTCCGGACGGAACCGCCCTGGCCGTGAAAGAGATCATGGCCTCGGAACCGCGGCTCCATCTGATCGAGCGGCCCCGCAAACTGGGGCTCGGCTCCGCCTACGTTACCGGCTTCAAGTATGCCCTCAAAGAAGGCTACGACTACGTGCTTGAGATGGACGCCGACTTTTCCCACGATCCGAACGACATTCCGCGCTTGCTGGAAGCCGCCAAAAGCAAGGACCTGGTGATCGGCTCGCGCTATTGCCAGGGCGTGAACATCGTCAACTGGCCCTTCAAGCGCCTGCTGATCAGCTATTTCGCCTCCAAATACGTGAGGGTGATCACCGGCATGCCGGTGAAAGACCCCACCGGCGGGTTCAAATGTTTCAACCGCAGGGTATTGGAGGCCATCGACCTGGATAAGATCCTCTCCGACGGCTACGCCTTTCAGATCGAGATGAATTTCCGCGCCTGGGCCAAAGGCTTCCGCCTGTACGAGTTGCCGATCGTCTTCACAGACAGGGTGAACGGCGTTTCCAAGATGAGCCGCCATATAGTTTGGGAAGCGGCCGGGATGGTCTGGAGACTCCATTTCCTGCGCCTGGCGGGAAAACTCCACTGAGGATAAGATATGCTGGAACGGATCAACACTCCCCTGGAACGACCTGAAGATACTGAATTCGACCGCGCGCTGCGTCCGCGCACCCTCGCCGAATTCATCGGACAGAGCCACCTCAAACAACTGCTGGACATTTCCATAAAGGCAGCCAAACTCCGCAAGGAACCACTGGACCACGTTCTCTTCTACGGCCCGCCCGGCTTGGGCAAAACCACTCTGGCTGGGATCATCGCGCGCGAACTGGGGGTGGAGATCACAGTCAGCAGCGGCCCCGTGATGGAAAAACCGGGCGACCTGGCCGGGATCCTCACCAACCTGCAAAGCCACGAAGTGCTGTTCATAGATGAGATCCACCGCCTCAGCCACGTGATCGAGGAATACATCTATCCCGCCATGGAGGATTTCCAGATGGAGATCATCCTGGACAGCGGACCCAGCGCCCGCACCCTGCGCATCAGCGTGGAGCCTTTCACCTTGATTGGCGCCACCACCCGGGCCGGATTGCTCACCCCGCCGCTGCGTGACCGCTTTGGCATCGTGTTGCGGCTGGATTATTACGATTTTGACTCCATCAGGCAGATCATCCAGCGTTCCGCCGCCATCCTGGAGATCCCCGCCGACCCGGAAGGCGTGGCTGAGCTGGCCCGCCGCAGCCGCGGCACCCCGCGCATCGCGAACCGCCTTCTGCGCCGCGTGCGTGATTTCGCCCAGATCATGGGAGACGGAGTGATCACTCTGGATATTGCCCTCAAGGCGTTGGAGATGCTGCAGGTTGACCATGCCGGCCTGGACGAGATGGACAAACGCCTGCTTTTCACCATCATGGAAAACTACCGCGGCGGCCCCGTCGGCCTCAAAACCCTGGCCACGGCTGTCGGCGAGGATGCCGGCACCATCGAGGAGATCTTTGAGCCCTACCTGGTGCAGCAGGGGTTTCTGGAACGCACGCCCCAGGGCCGCAAAGTCACTTTCAAAGCCTACAAACACCTGGGTGTGAAACCTTCGGACTACCAGCCGGAGATCTTCTGACCCCAGGCAGCCGGCGTCAATGTCCTGAGCCGTCCGCCTGATCAAAAACCATGGGATACAGGGCCAATATTGCCAGTAATCTGATCAATCAGGTCCTGCGGATCGTGATCGGATTTGCCACCAGCGTGATCGCCGCGCGGGTGCTGGGACCCCAGGGCATGGGCTATGTGGCCTATGCCATCCTGGTTTTCACCCTGATCGGCGATTTCGGGCATCTGGGGCTGAACAACTCCACCATGTATTTCATGAAGCGGGGGGCGGTGCCTTCCGGCCATCTCTACAGCGTCAACCTCACCACCCTGGGCCTGCTTTTCGGAGTGCTCTCCGCCGTGCTCATCTTTCTGCGCGGCAACGGCCTGGCCCTGGCTTCCTATAATTGGTTTTACATCCTGGGCGGACTGGTCTTTGTGGGTTCTGACCTCTTTTTCACCAGCCTGCATTCCTGGTATGTGGGCGATGAACGCATCCTGGAAAGCAACCGCAAGATCATCCTCGTCTTCCTGCTCAAAAGCGCGCTGATCCTCATCCTATGGCTCACCGGCAGCCTCACCCCCCTCAGTTTCTTCATCGCGGCGGTGCTGGGCATGCTGCTCAACGCCGTGCTGCTGGGTTTTGGGGCGGGGCAAAGCTTCGCCCCGGTCTTGGACCTCTCCCTGCTCAAGGCCGAATTTTCCTATGGCGGCCTGCTCTGGCTGGGCGCGGTCTTTTCCTGGCTGCATCTGCGCGCGGACCAGTTCATGATCAAGCAGATGCTGGATGTGAGCGCCCTTGGGGTATACAGCGTGGCAGTCACCCTGGCCGAACTGCTGTTTCTGGTGCCGGTGAGCGTCAGTTCCGCCCTGCTGGGCAAACTTTACAACACCTCCGAGCCCGGCGCGGCCCGCTCCATCATGGCCCGCACCCTCAAGCTCACTTTTTATGTTTGCGCGGCCCTGGCTCTGCTGGGGATCCCGCTAAGTTTACTGATCCCAGTGGTTTATGGCCAGGCCTATGCCGGCGCGGTGGCCAGCGTGATGGTGCTCCTGGGGGGCGCGGTCTTCGCCTCCCTGGCCAGGGTGGGAATGCAGTATTTCTTCACGCTGGGGCGCCCGAAAATCCATCTTTACACCAGTTTGATCACCCTGCTCGTGAACATCGCGCTCAATTATCTGCTCATCCCGCGCTGGGGGATATTCGGAGCGGCGGTTGCCTCGAGCCTTTCCTATCTCGGTTACGGCGTCTTTTACCTGGCGCTGTTCCTGGGCAGGGAAAAGTTTGGCTGGCGTGACCTGTTCGCCGTAAGCAGAGAGGATATCCAAGCCCTATGGAAAAAAACCTGAATCCCGCCAAACTCACCACCGGCCACCTTTGGCATGAGGGCGGATTTTACGAGGGAAACCTTGACCGGATATTCCCTTCAGACTGCACTCCGGAACGCTTTGTGGAGATCCTCAAGGCGGCTGACGGCTGCTTCACCCTGGTCCTGGAAACCGCTGACCACATTTTCGCCGCGGTGGACAGGGTCCGCTCCCGGCCTCTCTTTTACGCCCTTGCTGGCGGCAGGCTGCTGCTGGACACCAGCGCCCACGATCTCCGCTCCCGGTTGGGAGATCCGCCTCTGGATGAGAGCGCCTTGGCGGAATTCCTTCTGGCGGGCTACAATTGTTGCGGCGACACGCTCATCGCCGGCATCAAACAACTGGAGGCCGGGCAATACCTGATCTGGGACAAACTTTCCCAGAGCCTGCAAACAGGCGATCATTTCCTTTACCGGCAACAGTTTAACCCCCATCAGGATCCCCTGGTGGCGATGGACCGGATGCACCTGGGCGTCTTTGAACGCCTGATCCAGTCTGCCCAGGGCCGCACCCTGGTGGTGCCGTTAAGCGGGGGACTGGATTCGCGCCTGATCGCGGTGATGCTCAAGCGCCTGGAATATCCGAACGTGATCTGCTACACCTTTGGCAACTCGCTTCAGGACGAATGTGTAACCTCTCGCAAGGTGGCCAGATTCCTCAACCTGCCTTGGCTGATCGTGGAAACCAACCGCCGCATGTGGTATCAGGCCTGGCATTCAGACGAAATGCGGCGCTATTTTCGCTTTGGCACCAATCTCAGTTCCCTACCCCACGTGCACGACTGGCTGGCGGTGAAAACCCTGCTCGAAAGGGAGCAGATCCCCTCCGACGCCATCATCGTTCCCGGCCATTCCGGCGGTTTTTCCCAGGGCGCCGATCTGCCCCTGATTTTCGCCGACAGGGATGCACTCACCCGGCGCGAGTTGCTGGACCTCATCCTGCGCGATCACTATGACCTCTGGCTCTGCGCCAATGATCAGCGGCACAAGCTTTTCGGCGCCCGGGTGGGGGACTATCTCCAGCTCTCGGATGAGATCCAGATCGAGATCGCCGCCTCCCTCTTCGACACATGGGACTGGCGTCAGCGGCAGTCCAAACTCTATGTCAATGCGCTGCGCATATACGATTTCTTTGGGCTGGACTGGCGCCTTCCGCTCTGGGACAGGGATTACGTCGATTTTTGGACCCGCGTGCCCCTGGACCTGAGGCTGGGCCGCTCGCTGATGAAGCAATACGCCAGCAAGTGCCAAAGCGTGCCCATCCCCGCCTACAACGATTATCCCCTGGGGAAAAAGCTCCACCTCAGATACCAGCGCGCCGTCTCCGGAAATCTGTCCGACCAGCGTTACGGCCGCTTTTTGGACTATCGCGACCGCCAGGGATACCTGCACACCAAGGTTGCCAGCCTGCTGGTGCCCAACCTCGCCTATCCCGATTTTGTGAATCCCGACCTCAACCTCCTGGATGCCAACATCAACGCCGTCCAAGCCCTCAGCTACATCCGCGACCTGGTGGCCGGAAAACTAAGCTAAGCTGTTGGAAGCCCGCCCTTTCCGAGTCCGGCCTGGACGGCCAGGTAGCTGTATTTATCGCCGGATATCGCGCTCAGCCGATCCAGGAATACCCAAGCGGCAAGCGGGAATTTGCGGGTGAGGGAATTGATCTTAAGCAGCTCCAAAGCCCGGTGGTAAAAGCGCTTCTCCGCCTGCACCCGGAAGCCGTTTTTCACCAGCAGGGCGCTTAGCGAATCCCGGTCGAAGCTGTGCAGATGGGCGTTCACGGGGGTTTTACGGTTGCAATGCACGCAGAGCGAATAGCGGATGATTTCCTTGTAGGGCACAGTAACCAACAGGGTCCCGCCAGGTTTTAGCCGCTCCCGGATGCTCCGCAGCGCCTTCCCCGGCTCCACCAGATGTTCCAGCACCTCCAAAGCCACGATCAGATCGAACTTTCCCAGCTCCGGAAGGGAGCAGGCATCGCCGTAAACAGTATTTATCGTGGGATCCTCCGCCTTGATCCGGGCCAGGTTCTCCTCGCTGAGGTCCAGGGCGGTCACTTCCGCTCCGCATCCTGCCGCCGCCAAACTGAACCAGCCCCGCCCGCTGCCCACATCCAACACCCTCATTCCTGGTTTGATCCCGCATTGCGAAAGGGTGAACTGCGTCCTGCGGACCTCCCCCGGGGTGAGTTTGTCCCGGCGGAAATAGTCGAAAACCAGCGCGTCCTGGCGGTAATGCTCTTGATAATCCATCATCCCGTCCCTGAATTTCTTTTTGCAGACCGGCGGCGTTGCCGTGCGGACCGGCCTCTGAAAAACAAGGTCCCTGCAAGCCGTCTGGCGATCATATCACAAAGGATATTCCCCGCTTCAGCTTGTCAAGAACTAACTCCGCTCCCATTATCAATACGGAATAAATACGGAATAAATACGGATTTCATCCGTATTGATTCCGTATTTATTCCGTATTGATCGCCGGGGCGAAGAGAGCTAAATACCCATGCGGGGAAAGACCAGTTGAAGGCTTCACGCGGGAAGCTGGCCTTAAAGATGAACTGATGAACAGATGAAAAGAGAATGGATCAGGGATGAACAGGATGGAAGGATGATCGGGATATCAAGGACCAAAACAGATAATGATCCGGATGATCCTTATGATCCGTTGGATCCGCAGGGATAAATGGACGCAGAAAAGCGCGGAAAAACAGAGTAAAAGAGTGTTTGTGCGGTCTCTTTAATCTGTTAATCTGTTAATCTGTTTGTAAATCTGTTTCTCCCTCATCCCCTTTGAAAGGCGCTGAGCGGCGCTCCAAGGAGCCAAAATCCTGGATTATCCTGCCAAGCCAGGGTATAAATGAGTCTGATCAGGACTTAATAGGCCTTTTCCAATCCAGCCAGGTCCACCTGTTCGGCCAGGGTCTTGAGCAAATCGGCGTTTTTGATGTTCTCGCCGGCTACGATAACGGTGATCTTGTCGCCCACCTTGATGGTGAGGGTGCCTGACTCTTCGCCTTCGTCAAATTCCTGGGTGCCGGTGTAGCCGCTGACGCGGACGGTTTTACCTCCCGCGGCCATGCCGCCAAACATGTTGGCAAGCCCCATCAGACCGCCGCTTTGGCCCAGGGCTCCGCCGACGGAGATGGTGAGGTCAAATTCGGAATCACCCTTGGTGTATTCACCCACGGCAGTGATGTTGGCCCCCATGAGGTTCACCGGCGCGGCGCTTTTGCTTTCCAGTTTGAAGCCGCCGGAGCCTTCCGGGATGAATTTGAGCAGGTCTTCGGCGAGGATCTCGTTGATCTTGGCCAGGGCGAAATCTATCTCCTGCTGTGCTTTGGAGTAATCGCCCTTGTTGATGAGGGTTTTGGCTGTGTCGAGAGCTTCGATGGCCTCGTCCTGGGGTCCGGCCGCGTGCAGGGCCAGGCCCAGCAGCAGCACGGCAATGATTGTCAGAGTCCTTTTCATCTTGATACTCCTTGCGAATTAGGTTTCTTTATCTGAATATAATGCTTGCTGAATTATGTCAAGGCAAAACTCTTTGCTTTGGCGAGGCTCAGTCCTGTTCCCTCAGGTCCGCCAGTATGTGGTCAAAGCGCTCCTGGTCCAGGACGGTGAATTTGGGCACCAGGCGCAGCAGCTCCTCATATCTGAGTTTCACCCGGCCACCGACCTCAGTCAGCACCCTGGCGCCCCCGGTGGGCGCGGAGGCCAGAAGTTTGTAAACCTGGCAGTCGGAGATCCTGACACGGTGGGCGCGGTCCAGCTTGATCTTCAGCTTCACTGGCACCGGCAGGCCATCCCTGATCCCGACCAAGAGGAGGGAAAATCCGCCTTCATCCAGCAGGGAAACTGTCCATTCGTGGATCTTGTGGACACCCTTAAAGGCCTCTTTCAGACTGGGATTTTTGATCCTGCCGCGCTGATTCAGGCCTGCCTTGGCGGAGGAAGTTCCATAGGTGGCCAGCACCCGGCTGATGAAGCGGCGGATGGCGTTGAATTCGTCGTAGTTCAGTACCCGGGACGAATCCAACCAGCCCTGGCCTCGCAGCCAGGCGCTGCGGAGGTTCGTCCGGATACGGCGTTTGCGGTTTTTGGCGGTTTGGTAGCTGATCCCTTCCGCGCGGGCGTAGTCTTTCAGGGTTTTGTGGGCGCAGAGGCGCAGCCAGAGGCTGTAATCGGCCCGGGAGAGCAGCTTGCGCAGTTGCTTTTTGTC
>JAGOIS010000056.1 GCA_017995495.1 Candidatus Cloacimonadota bacterium | reverse complement strand
TTATATCGTCACTGCAGTCCTGGGCCTGGTCGGTGAAGAAGATGGAATGGAAATCGTTTTTGGGTAAGAAACCTTCTTTCATCAAGTCCTCATATGGGATTTTTCACTATTGTAACCATCCCCGCCACGCTCTTTTGATGTCAAGCGGAAAGTGGGTTTTCGGTTTTCTTCCGTACTTTCATGGGTTGTTTTGTTTTGGGTGTAGCAACATTTCTGGCGGTTCAGTCGCCTTAGTCGGCACCTTGTTTGAAACATAAGCACTTGCTGCAACCAAACGTAAACAGGAGTGAGATTGTGGCATGAAGCTCAAACTCTTTAGAAACCTGGGTTTCCCCTGTGGCAAAGGACATTGCCCCAGCAGAAAGCAAGTACTGAAAGCCGGGCTTCTGGCGCGGGGAATGAACTATGCAACAGCATATTATAGCCCACCCGACTTTTGGTTGTCGGTGAATTGGTATTAACCGGCGCGGCAAAGCTGACCCGGGAATCCACCCCCGTTGTGCAGATTGGCCAGGCCATAAAAAACCCCGCCTCGCGCGGGGTGCAGGAATATAGGCGGGGTGTTTTAAACCCCGTGGCAGATTGATACAACCGCAGTTGGAAGCCCCTCGCCAGAGGGGTGCAGCACTTTGAGCCGCGATTTATCGCGGATCAACACTTGAACATACTCCAACCCATCAATCCTTCACTTTCTCGCAAACCATCGCCGGGACATGCTGAATCACGTCAATGACTTTACTGTGCAAAATCTGCCACTCATCATCAAAACTTCGCTTGATGTGATGGAGATCCTGCTCTACAATGTAATTTTTTACCCTTTCAAGCTGCTCCGCGGCCACGGTGAAGATAGCAAAACCCTCTTGCCAATGCAGAGGAGGCGTGTGGGGGGACAATTCCCGATTGTGGAACAAGGAACTTTTGGCCTTGATTACCTTTACTGACTCCGAAAGCGAGATGTGTCGAGGAAGGAAACAAAGGATGTGCACATGGTCCCGGGTACCGTTGATGATGAGCGGCGTTCCCCCCAGGTTATTAATGATGCCGCCCATGTAAGGGTACAACCTTTCGCGAACGATGCCGGTCAGGCGCGGCTCACGGCTCTTAACGCTGAAAACGATGTGGTACAGCAGAAAGGTCAAACTGGTGCTGCTCATATTCTCTCCTATTTTCAAGGGCTATGATTTGCAGGATTTTGTAAAGGTTTTTTTTGGGGCTTCTCTCGCAGGAGAGGGAAGCGATAAATCGCCCCCCAAAATCCTGCACCCCGCGAGCGGGGTTTTGGTTTTCGGGGTTCGGATCAATACGGGGGTTAAAACACCCCGCCTATATTCCTGCACCCCTCTGACGAGGGGTTTTTCCCGGCGTATCGGCGGGCAAACTGAAACGTGGGTTAAAACACCCCGCCTATATTCCTGTACCCCTCTGACGAGGGTTTTTTCCCGGTGTATCGATGGGCAACCTGAAACGGGGTCGAAAAATTCCGCTCATATTACGGTATACTTCTGGCGAAGGGTTTTCTTGAAACTTAGAGTGCGGCGATAAATCGCCACCCGGCAGAACTAAATCTACTGATCTGCTGGTTACGGTAGCGTTATTGTGCTTCCTTGCTATCATCCAAATTGGCTAGATTGTTCAGTAATTCCCCGAAAATCCCGCCGCGGCTGGTTTTGGCTAAGCTGTGCAGGGGCAGGCCCTCGCGGTGGTGGAGTTTAAGTAACTCCAGGAAAAGCCGGGAGGCTTTGTGTCCGGAGGAAAGCAGTTGCAGCCAGCTGTCGCGGAACTCGCCTTTGTTCCAATAGAGGTTGATGAGCTTGGCCAGTTCCTGCAGCCGGGCCACCTGCGTGAAGCTGAGCGCGTCAGATTTCAACACCTGCCAGGGCGGATGATCAAGCCACTGATAGCCGCGCTGGACAGCGATGTTTTGCATCGGCGTGTCTGGCAGGATCTTGAGCATGCCCAGCTGAATTTCCGCCGGGAGGGTTGACGCCAGTTCGTCCAGGGAACGCCGTACCGACGTAATTTTTTCCCCGGGCAGTCCCACCAGCAGGTCGGCGTGAACGCGGATCCGGGTGCGTTCGCGGAGGGCGTTCAAGGCGGCTTTCGTTTTGCGCCAGTTGGAGTTGCGCCCGCAAGCCCGGACCACGGCGGCGTTTACGGTTTGCACCCCAACTTCAAAGCGGATGCGGCCGGACGGGGCTTTTTCCAACAAGCGCAGATCCTCCTCGTTGAGCAGATCGGGATAGATCTCGAAGTGGAATTCGCAGTCCGCCTCTGGCCGGATGGCGTAGGCCCAGATCAGCCGGGCCAGCCGGGGATGCGCGTTGAAACTGCGGTCCACGAATTTCAGGGTGCGTGGCCGCAACTCCAGCAGGCGGTCCAATTCCGCGTACAGCTTGCGTCTGTCCGCGGCCACTGCGGGATCGAACCTCGCTTCATGGCGTTTATCCCTGGCGGAAAGGCAATAGACGCAGCGGAAGGGGCAGCCCCGCGAGCTTTCATAATAGACCAGTTTGCCTTGCAGCGCGGCTTTGTCGGACCTGCGATAAGGGAAGGGGAGATCACGCAGGGGCGGGGCCGTCGCTTCATAGACTCCACCGGGCAGCTCAAATCCGGATTCTGCCAACCCACGAAACACCCCCTCACCTGGTCCGTTGACGATAAAATCGGCTTCGTCCAGGCCGAAACCGCCGTGGTTGGCTTCCGGGCCTCCCAACACGATCTTCGTTTCGGGCAGCAGCTTTTTAAGTTCCGGGATCAACCGCCGCAGTTCACCGCTGTTCCAGATGTAGGCTGAAAAACAGGCTATGTCTGGTTTCTCACGGCAGATCTGGCTCAGGATGTCAAAGAGCGGCTCGCTGAGGGCAAACTCCAGCAACCGCACGGCATAGGGCAATCCGCGCAGGCATTCACGCAGAGCATGGAGCGCCGGATTGCTCTGGTACCAGGCGCTGTTCAGGCCGGTGAGACAGAGTTTGGGGCGGGGTCTATTTCTTGCGGACAGGGATCCAGATCTCCAGCACGGAATCCGGCTGGCCCCAGCGGAAACGCCAATCGTAAAGTTCATAATCGAGGGTGCCTACCATCTCATAGCCACTGCCGGGAAGCCATTTGCCGTGGATGAACTGATAGGTCTGGCCCAGGGAATCCAGCGGCCCGCGATGTTCAAAAACCGCGTATTCATGCGCCGGGATGCTTATTGCCTCCATCCCCGCGGGAATGTCTTCGGCGCTGGAAACCTCGACCCCGGCCAGATAGGAAAAACTGTCTCCCCTGGGGTCGTCGTCATCCTCGTAATAGCACACGCCGTAAGCCGTGCGGTCCGTCACCGTGTGCGGTATGCCCGCGCAGACCTTGTTGAAATCGTCCCAAAGCCTGGGTATAACGTTGTCCTGCATGCTCGAACGGCATTTGAGGCCCACCACCGTGAACGCTTCACGGCTCTCAAATCTGGGTTCCATTTTATCTCCTTTGGCATGGGGAACGGCATATTCTGATCCCCGCTCTGGGGGCCATTTTTAATCCCGCCAAAGGCTGTCAAGAGATTTGCGGCCAAACCATCTTTGGCCATTGTTAGCCAGAAGGTATGGTGACAGCAGCCGGGATGCGCCGTCCCTGAGGAACGGCCCTTCGCCCTGAACCTCAGCCAGTTGATACCCGGATTCCATATTTGGAGTGGCAGCGGCTCCGAAGCGCGTGCTGTGCCGCTGAGCGCAAATGCCTGGGGACGGCCCCTGCCCTCTCCCGTGATCAATACGGAATAAATACGGGATCAATACGGATTTCATCCGTATTGATCCCGTATTTATTCCGTATTGATACCGTGATGAAAGGGAAAAATCAGATATCGCCGATGTGGATGATGTATTAAGGCAAACCCAATATTCAGCTTGACACATTTAGAATAAAATATACCATACGCCAATGCCGACGTGCAAATAGTTTCCACGGTCAAGAAATCAGCATTACGGGGAGGAACCATCATGCATGGCGAACTTAAGAACTATCTTCTGAACCGGGGCAAGGCACCGCTGGACTATGTGCTGGATAAATTTGAGGATCACGAGATCGTACTTTTGGGCGAGATGCACTACATCCGCCAGCAAGCTGAACTGTACCACCGGCTGATACCCCTTCTGCCGGAGCATGGCATAAACCTGATAGCCACCGAATTTGGGCGGAGGGAAGATCAGGCTCTCATCGACAGATTACTGGGGCAGGAACAGTTCGACTTCTCTTTGGCAAAACTGATCATGCTCCATCAGGAGGCATTTTGGGGATACCGGGAGTATCTGGAAATCTACCGCCTGATCTGGGAACAAAACCGCCGGAATCCCCCGGACAGGCAAATCCGCTGCGTCGGCTTGAACGATCCATACAATTGGAAGCTGTACAACAAGATATGCCGCGAACAAAACCGCCGGCCCAACGCCGCTGAGATCAAGCTGATCTGGCAGGATTGCGACGAAAAGAACTGGCTGCAAGCGCTGAATCAATACCACGTACCAGGCGTCACCAAGGTTTTGGGCATCATGGGTTCGCATCACGCCTTTACGCGCTATCGCGAGCCGGATTTCACCAGGGAGGGCGGGCGCAAAGTATTTGCCGGATTCAATACAGTCCGTTTTGGCAACCATGTCCAGGCTGAATATGGCGCCGGAGTTTGCAACATCTGCTTTTACGATCCCTGGGACAGCCAGGAGTTCGACGCGCCAGAACAGGCCCCCGGCGGTGGCATCATCGACCAGATCATCAGTCCGCGCTTCTCCGAATTGGCTTTTGATCTGAAAGACAGCCCCGCGGGCGAACTGCCTGATGACAGCTTTTACTGCCTGGGTTACGAGGATTTCAGGTTGAAAGACTTCGCCGACGGCATGATCTATACCTGCAAGTTAACGGAGTTCAAGGCTTTGACCCCGATCCCTGATTTTATCGACGCGGCCAACTTGCAGGAATTTCGGGATTACGCGCCTTTCAATGATATGACGGACAAAAGTTGCGACGAGATAAACCGGGCCATCGCGGAGTGGGCTGATATCTGGTGATATGTCGCTTCGCTACTTTTGCGCAATGATGACAGGATGCCACGCGTTGGGTTTGTTTTCAGACCAGCGTGAACGAGCAGGAGGGAAAATTACCCGCGGCTATGTGGAGACGAGGGTTCTGAGGTTTTTGAGCCGGCTGGAGATATCCGCGGCGAACTGCTCGTCGGAAGCGTGGGGGTCGCGGGTGTCGAACCAGGTCTGGCAGGGTGCCTGGCCGCATTCGGCGCAGGATGCAAAGCCTTTGTCCGCGACGCATTGGAAGATGGGGCAATACTCCGCATCATAGAAAACCGCCCAGGGAATCTTGCCTTCCAGTTCCACGCAGCCTTCACACTCGGTTTTATATGCCCGGCAATCGGTGGAGCAACAGACTCCGCACACGCTAAGTTGTTTCATGATAAACTCCTATGCTTCCGGATCCGGGGATCCTGACACCAGTTCATGCAAGATGGCGAGAGCGTTTTCCTTGGCCCCGGAGCCGTTTTCCGCCACGGGTCCCACACAGGAGGGGCATCCATCCTGGCAGGGGCATTTGGAAACAAGGTCCAGAGCGGCTTTCAGCACTTGGTCGTGAAGGTCGAAGAGCTTGCGGGAAAGTCCGATGCCGCCGGAAATGTTGTCGTAAATGAGGATGACGGGGCGGTTTCCGGCCAGGGGGGAATTGTCCTCGCAGAAGACGTCGATGTCCTTGCGGTCGCACATCACGAAGAAGGGCGAAAGGTTCACCAGCAGGTAACCCAGGGCGGAGATGCCGCTCTGCATCTGCACATTCTGTTCCGCGAGACGGTGGCAGCGGGGGCAGAGAGTCAGCAGATTAGCAGGCGCGTTGGCCTCCTCCGCGGAGGCGAATTTGCGGAAGGGATCGAGGTGGTGGACGTGGTGCGCAGTTTCGGTTTCGGCCAGGCCGCAGTGCTGGCAGAGGAAATTGTCACGTTTGCGCACGGCGGCGGAAATTATGCCCCAGTCTTTGCCATAGTCGTTGAGGCCAACATTCCAGAGGCCCTGGGCTTTCACGCGGGCGACCGTTTTGTCAGCCAGTCCGATCCACCAGGCTACGGTCTGCAAGTGTGTTGGAGGCAAATCCAGCGGCTCGCGGCCGATTATTTCCTGGGTGTAGAATTTCAGTTTTTTAAAGCCGGTGATGGTGGTGGTAACGGTTACCTGGCCCAGATATTTGTCCGCGCCGGAGGCCGCCTGGCGGTTCATCAGGTTGTTGACCTCAATTTCGGTTTCCCGCGTGGTCTGGGTGAAGTAATTGGCCTCCACCGGCTCAATTTCGGCCTGGCGCCGCTCCAGATCGAGGCGGGTGACGATCCAGGTGTCGCCCTTGTCCAGATAGATGGCACCGGGATGCATCATCCAGAGCGCGCTGGCTCCATCCACCCAGCCGATCAGTTCCTTGCCGGCCAGAATCTGCACCTGGTCCGAGATGTTCCTAAGTGACACCTCCGCTGCGGGATAAGCCTCCGGAATGCCAATGTAGCGCGACCCGGCCTTGCGCGCTTTGCCTGCGGCCACCAGCACTTCCAGATGGGGAAAGATGTGCTCCGGACCCAGGCTGCCAAAGCCTTCGCTGGCCAGCAGGGCGAGGTCGTGGATGGCGCAGAGCAGCTGGCTTTGCAGGATCTCGCGGTGGTCCGGTGAAATGAGGGCGTGTTCGGGATTGTTATCGAAGAGATAGCCGGGATGCTGGCAGATGTATTGATCCAGGGGATTGGCGCTGGCAACCAGGATGGCCAGGGCTGTGTTGCGCTTGCGGCCGGCCCTTCCGGCTTGCTGACGGGTGGCGGAAATGGTTCCGGGATAGGTGTTTAGGAATACCGCGTCCAGACCGCCGATGTCGATCCCGAGTTCCAGAGCGTTGGTGGAAACCACCAGGCCGATGCTGCCTTCGCGCAGTTCTTTTTCGATCTCGCGGCGGTTAGCGGCAAGATAACCGCTGCGGTAGCTGCGCACCCTGTCTTTATACGCGCTTTCGCCGCTCAGATAGAGGTAGAGGATCTCCACGCTGCGCCTGGGGCCGCAGAAAATGATGGCCTGGCCGCGCCCGTAGAGCCAGCGTTTGGCCAAGGCGGTGGATTCCAGCATGGCGCTGCGCCTGATGCCCAGTGTGGCGTCCACGATGGGCGGATTCACGATCAGAAATTCCCTCCGGCCGTGCGGCGAAGAGTCTTTCTCTATGAGCCGGACAGGGCTTTCCAGCAGCTCTTCGGCGAGCTCGCGGGCGTTGGCGACCGTGGCGGAGGTGCAGATGAACTGGGGCTGGGACCCGTACAGGGAGCAGATCCTTTTCAGGCGGCGCAAAACGTTGGCGCAGTGCGAGCCGAAGACACCGCGGTAGATGTGCACCTCGTCGATCACCACCCAGCGCAGATTGGCAAAAAAGCTGCTCCAGAGGGTGTGGTTGGGCAGGATCCCCAGATGCAGCATGTCCGGATTGGAAAAGATGAGCCGGGCTTGGTTGCGGATGCGGCGCCGGGTCTCGGAAGCCGTGTCGCCGTCGTAAACGGCGCAGTTAAGATTATGTTTGTCAGATGGTTGCGCGTCCAGCGACTGGATCAGGGACTGCATTTTTTGGGTTTGGTCCTGGGCCAGGGCTTTGGTGGGAAAGAGCAGTAACGAACGGCTCGCGGGGTTGATCAGATGGTTTTGCAGAATGGGAAACTGGTAGCAGAGGCTTTTACCGCTGGCGACTCCGGTGCTGAGCACCAGATTTTCGCCTTTCAGGGCGGCGTCGATGGCCTCGCGCTGATGAGCGTAGAGGCGCGTGATGCCCTGAGAGCGAAGCAGATCAAGAAGTTCAGGCCTGCTTTGGGGAGGAAAATCCGCCCAGACGGCCTCCACAGGATCCAGCGACTGGCGCGCCACGATGTTGGCGCTGAATTGCCTGTCGCGAAGCAATCCTTCCAGAAAGTCCTCAACGTCCGGCTGGATGTAACTCTTCATTTGATGATCGCCAGGCGGCGGGTCCAGCTTTGACCTTGGGATTCCAGGCGCAGGATGTAGATCCCGGCGGCCAGCCGCGGGCAATGTTCAGCGCTGTGAAAGCCGGCAAGATTCTCCGCGGCAAAGAGTTTGCGTCCCCGCAGATCATACAGGGCAAGGCCAAAGAGGGTCTTGGCTGAGTTTTCCACCTTAAAAAATCCCGGGGAGGGATTGGGGTGAATTTGAAATGGATCATCTGAAGCAAGCTCTTCATCCACTGGCACATAACCGCCTTCGCCCACGATCAGGATGTCGTCCAGATACAAGGCCTGGGCATCCCAGGAGACGCAGTTGAAGGCCAGCCGCGCGCTCTGTCCCTGCCAGGGCGTGAGATCGTAGCTGTATTCTGTCCACTGAGCCGGCACCGAGATCCAGTTGCCGTCATTGAGCAAAACAAAGTTCTCCAGAGCAGATCCGCCGGTGGAGATCAGCACCCTCAGCCGCTCCAGTCCGAAATTCGTGGTGTGAGAGCGGGCCCAGAACGACAGGCTGGGGCTGTTTCCCAGTTGCAGGGGCGGAGAGATCAGCCAATCGTTGTTGGGCGGCGGCAAACAGGCCAGCGAAGCCAGCATGGAAGCGCCGCCGTGGGCATTGATCCCAGCCAGGGGCGGCACTGTCTGCTGCGGTTGAAAGACCAGCCAGGCCAGCGGTCCTCCCAGGCCAGGAACACTAACACCATTCCACTCCCAGCTGTCAGAGCCGTCCAGATCGAGGTTTTGCCAGCCGGGCACCGCTTGGGTGAAAGCCTGAATATCCTCGAAATCCTCGCCCAGGATCAGGTTTGGGGTTATTTCAGGTATGTGCACCGTAACTTGGTTGGATGGCCCGGAGACCTCGCCGAGATGGTTTTGAGCCAGCACATAATAATACCATACCTGCCCGGGGCTCACCTCGAAATCCTGATAGCCGGGGTCCTCGGTGGAGTTCAGGAACGTATCATCGCTGATCACGCGGTAGAGGCT
>JAGOIS010000055.1 GCA_017995495.1 Candidatus Cloacimonadota bacterium | reverse complement strand
AAGGCAAAAAGGGAAAATATCCCGTCAAAGTTCTGGCCAGCGTCACCGAAGAATTCACCAAAACCGTTCACATCAAGGCCAACGCCTTTTCCCAGCGGGCCATTCAATTGATCGAAGCGAACGGCGGCAAGGCAGAGGTGGTGTAAGTTGTTCAAAACAATAGCGAACATCTTCCGCATTCCGGATCTGCGCAAGAAAATCCTGATCACAGCCCTGCTCCTGGTGCTGTACCGTCTGGGCAGCTTCGTTCCGATTCCCGGAGTCAATGCCACTCAGCTCAAATCATTTTTCCAGCAGCAATCCGGCGGACTTTTCGATCTGCTCAACCTCTTTGTGGGAGGCAATTTCGAGCGCGCCTCGATCTTTGCCCTGGGCATCATGCCCTACATCACGGCGTCGATCGTGATCCAGCTTTTGGGCAGCATCATTCCTTACTTTGAAAAGCTGCGCAAGGAAGGCGCCGACGGCCAGAAGAAGATGAACCAGATCACCCGCTATTTCACGGTTGCTCTGGCCGCCTTCAACGCCATCACGATCACCGTGGGGCTGGTCAATATGTCCGGCACAGGTGGTCCGGTGGTGCCGCAGGCGAACTTTCTCTTCCACCTCACCGGAGTGATCACGCTGATCACCGGCACCATGATCGTGATGTGGCTGGGTGAACAGATCACCGAGTTCGGCATAGGTAACGGGATTTCCCTGATCATCTTTGCCGGCATCATCGCCCGCTATCCGGAAGGATTTGTAAATCTCTTCCGCACCCGCTTCAACAGCTTCTCCGGGGTGCTCATATCCCTGGCCGCCATCGCGCTGATGGTGGCGGTTACAGCGGCGATCATCTTTGTGACGGAAGCCATCCGCAAGATCCCGGTCCAGTATGCCAAACGCGTGGTGGGCAGAAAGGTTTACGGTGGGCAAAGCACCTACATACCCCTGCGCGTGAACACCGCCGGCGTTATTCCCATCATCTTCGCCCAGTCGATCCTGATGTTCCCGGCAACCCTGATCACCCTGTTCCAAGGCGGCGAGGCCGATCCCGGCAGTTTCTGGCAGACCCTGCGGGTCATGTTCACGCCGGGGCATTGGCTGTACACGCTCATCTATGTCGCGCTGATCATTTTCTTTGCCTATTTCTACACTGCCCTCGTGCTCAATCCCACCGAAATGGCGGAGAACATGGTCAAATACGGTGGACACATTCCGGGCAAAAAACCCGGTAAAAAGACCGCGGAATACATATCTTCGGTGCTCACCCGCATCACTCTGCCAGGGGCCGTCTTCTTTGCCTTTGTGGCATTGGTGCCTGAATTGATGACCAAATTCTTCAAGTTGCCATTCTATTTCGGTGGAACGGGGCTCATCATTGTGGTCGGTGTGGCCCTGGACACCCTGCGCCAGATCGAATCACATCTCGTTATGCGCCACTACGACGGCTTTATGAAGAAAGGAAAGCTCCGCGGACGCTCAAGCTGATCATGATCATACGTAAATCACCTGCTGAACTGCAAAAGATCCGTGCCGCCTGCCAGATCATCGGCGAACTGCTGGATGAACTGACAGCCAGGATCGTGCCCGGAATCAGCACCTGGGACTTGGATGCCTTTGCCCATACATTCATCCTGGACAGAGGCGCCCAGCCTGCTTTCAAGGGTTACACAGTTCCAAGCCTCGGTCCCTTTCCGGGGACCCTGTGTACCTCCCTCAATTCCGGGATAGTGCACGGCATCCCCTCCCATCAGGTGATTTTGAAAGAAGGCGATATCATTGGGATTGATGTTGGCGTGATCAAGGACGGATTTTACGGAGACGCGGCCCGCACCTACGCTGTGGGCGAAATCTCCGCCGAAGCGCGCAAGCTGATGGAGGTCACTTCTGAAGCCCTGCGTCGCGGGATCGAAGCCTCCAGGGCCGGCAACAGGGTTGGCGACATTTCCCACGCCATTGGGTCCTACGTTAAGGAACAGGGCTATTATGTGGCTGACAGCCTCACCGGACACGGGGTGGGACGCCAGCTGCACGAAGAGCCCCAGATTCCCAATACCGGCATCCCCGGAAGGGGGCTCCGCCTTCAGAGCGGAATGACCCTCGCCGTCGAACCCATGGTCAACATTGGCACCAACCGCGTCAGGGAAAAGGGCTGGGAGTTCTTTTCAGCCGACGGAAGCCTGTCGGCGCATTTTGAGCACAGCATCCTCGTCAGGGATGGCCAGCCAGAGATCCTGACCCAAGCCTCAAGGAGCATAAATGAGTAAAACCGGCGTAATTGAGGTGGAGGGGATCGTCACCGATGCCCTTCCCAACACCACTTTTAAGGTTCAGCTGGAGAACGGCCACGAGATTCTGGCCCACAGCTCCGGTAAAATGCGGATGCACTACATCCGGATCCTGCCCGGCGACAAGGTCAAGGTTGAGCTATCGCCCTACGACCTCTCCCGCGGCCGGATCACCTACCGCTATAAATAACAACATTGCAGGAAGCCACTGCACTTCTGCAAGGAGACGATAATGAAAGTGAGATCATCAGTCCGGATAGTCTGTAAAGACTGCCGCATCATCAAACGCCACGGAGTGATCCGTGTTATCTGCAGTTCCAACCCCAAACACAAACAGAGACAGGGTTAAGGAGGACCAACTTGGCACATATTGCAGGTATAGAACTTCCCAAGAACAAACGTTTGTTCATTGGCCTCACCTACATCTACGGGATCGGACCCACCGTCGCCAAAGATATCTGCCGCAAGGCCAATATCGATGAGACCAAGAAGGTGGAAGACCTCTCCATAGAAGAGGAAAAGATCATTCGTGACATAGTTCAGAACGACTATGTGGTCGAAGGAGCCCTCCGCACCCAGGTGGCCATGAACATCAAGCGCCTCATGGAGATCGGCAGCTATCGCGGCATGCGCCACAAACGCGGCCTGCCCGTCCGCGGCCAGCGCACCCACACCAACGCCCGCACCCGCAAGGGCCCGAAACCCGGCGCGATAAAAAAGAAGAAATAGGAGTGATAAGATAAATGGCCAAGAAAACCAGAACCAAGAAAAAACGCGTCCGCCTCTCGTTTGACGAAGGCATCGTGTTTGTCCACTCCAGCTTTAACAATACGATCGTTTCTCTCACCGACCGCTCCGGCAACGTCCTCACCTGGTCCAGCGGCGGCAGGGTTGGTTACAAAGGATCCCGCAAAGCCACACCGTTTGCCGCCCAGCTTGCGGCCACTGAAGTCTCCAAAACCGGTCTGGACATGGGAATCACCCGCGTGGGCGTGATCGTCCGCGGCCCCGGCAGCGGCAGGGAATCCGCGATTCGCGCGGTCAATGCCTCGGGACTGAGAGTCACCATGATCAAGGACGCCACCCCCATTCCCCACAACGGTTGCCGTCCCCCCAAAACCAGAAGGATATAAGCGAGGAGATTATGGCCAGATACACCGGACCCCGTGCCAAACTTTGCCGCAAATTCGGCGAAAACATCTTCGGCACTGCCAAGTACGACAAGATCCTGAACAAGCGCAAATTCCCTCCGGGTCAGCATGGCAAAAACATGCGCCGCAAGGCCAGCGACTATTCCATCCATCTGCGTGAGAAACAAAAACTCAGAAACATCTATTGCCTGCTGGAAAAGCAATTCAGCAACTACTTTGTGAAAGCCGCCAAAATGGGCGGGGTCACCGGCGAAAACCTGCTTCAACTGCTGGAGCGGAGATTGGACAACACTGTGTACCGCCTCGGCTTTGCCACCACAAGGATGCAGGCCCGCCAGTTCATCAACCACGGCCATTTCATGGTGAACGGCAAAAAAGTGGACATCCCTTCCTTCCTGCTCAAGGACGGCGATCTCATCGAAGTACGCCCCAAAAGCAAGGGCATCAAACCCCTGGCAGAGGCATGGAACAATTCAGAGGCCAGCTCTCCCTTTGCCTGGCTTTCCGTGGACAAGGATAATATGCGCGGGCAGTTCGTGAACGTGCCCCAGGCAGAGGAAATCCCGAACACTGTCGAACTGCGCCTCGTTGTTGAGTTCTACTCCAAATAATCGCTGATCCCAGCAAGGAGTCAATATGCTATACCTGGAACCCCTGCAGATGCCCGAAAATGTGGATTACGACAGGGAAACCTATTCCCACCATTACGGCAGGTTCGAGATCGGCCCGCTGGAACCCGGGTTTGGGACCACGATCGGCAACACCCTGCGCCGCGTGCTCCTCTCCTCGATCCAGGGCTCGGCCGTGCGCTTCGTCCGCATCGAAGGCCTGCATCACGAATTCACGCCGATCCCCGGAACGAATTCGGACTACATCGACCTGATCCTGCGCCTCAAGCAGTTGGTGATCTACTCCGCCTCAGTCGATGAGGTCAGCGTCGTGCTCGAACACAAGGGCAAAGGCGTGGTCACCGCGGCCAAGATCCAGGACAATCCCAACATCCGGATCATCAACAAGGACCTCTATCTGCTGGAGGTGACCGAGGATGTGGACCTGAAGATGGAACTGATCATCGGCAACGGCCGCGGCTACGTCTCCGCCGACCGGCAGAACACTGAAGGCAAGCCGGTGGGCTTCATTCCCATCGACTCAGTCTATTCGCCGATCCTCAAGGTCAATTTCAGCGTCGCCCACCAACGCGTGAAAGAGCGCATGAATTTCGACAAGCTCATCCTCGAGATCCATTCCAACGGCTCTGTGGAGCCCATCATCGCCCTCTTCCTGGCTGCCAAGATCCTGCGCGACATGATCGGCAAGATCTGCCGCTTTGAAACCGAACCGGAATACATCCGCGACGTCCACCTCGATCCCGACCTGGAGGAAAAGGAACGCATCCTTTCTCTGCCCGTCCGCGAGATCGAACTCACAGTGCGCGCCGCCAACTGCCTCGACGCCGCCGAGATCCAAACCATCGGCGAACTGGTCTCCAAAACCGAGGCGGAGATGCTCAAGTTCCGCAATTTCGGCAAGAAATCCCTGGAAGAGATCGTGCAGAAATTAAAAAAATACGACCTGCATCTGGGCATGGACGTGGACGGCATCTACGGCCAGATCCGCGATGCCAGAAACCGCGGGATCAAATCTGAAGATGCCCCGGAAGAACAGAAAGTGGAGGAAAAACCCGCTCCTGAAGAGCCCGCGGAAGTGGTTCCCACTCCGCCGCGCAAACCAGTTCCTCCCTCCAAAAAGAAGGTGAAAAATGCGACATAGAGTTGAAGGAAGAAAATTCGGGCGTGAAATGGACGCCCGCCGTTTGATGATCTGCAACCTCGTCAAATCGATGATCGAGCACGGACAGATCACCACCACCCTCGCCAAGGCCAAGGAACTCCGCGGCTACGTCGAACGCGTGGTCACCTACGGCAAAAACGACACCGTCCATTCCCGCCGCCTGGCCTACAGCATCCTCGGCGACCGCACCCTGGTGAAAAAACTCTTCACCGAGATCGCGCCTGCCTTTGCCGGACGTCCGGGAGGATACACCCGCGTGCTCAAAGCCGGTTTCCGCCGAGGGGATTCCGCCCCCATGGCCATCATCCAGTTCGTGGAGGAATCCACGGTCAAACCCAAAAAAGACCATATCAAAGCCAAGGACCTGAACAAATAAGGCCGCCAGGGAACCCTGGCGCAAAATATACATACCCGGGACCTGTTCCCGGGTATTTCTTTTGTTCTTAGCCAACATATGTGCCACTTGTAATAAAGTGGGCTGCCGTAATCTGTTCGGCAGAGACAGCAAACTGGCTGAAGCGAGCTCCGCTCACTGTGGCAAACGGATTTTACCACCCCAATAAATGGGCTGCCGAAATCTGTTCGGCAGAGACAGCAAATAGGCTAAAGCGAGCTCCGCTCACTGTGGCAAACGGATTTTGCCACCCCAAAGCTGTGGTTCGACCAACCCTACCCTCTCCATGTGCCGGGGTCAATATCTCATTCGGAAAAACCCCGGTTGGCCCCAGCGATCAATACGGAATAAATACGGAATCAATACGGATGAAATCCGTATTGATTCCGTATTTATTCCGTATTGATCGCGGGAACGGAGATGAGGCGGGGAGAATTTGCCTCCCTGGGATCATTGGCCTCAATATCAGTTTGGAAAAGCCTTACAGGCTGTTACCACTCGTCTTCGTAATTCCATTCGCCTTCGCCTTCGCTGTCGATCTCTTCATCAGGGACCGCGCCCCGTTCCTTGTTGCCGAAGATGGTGCAGTGCTCAAAGACGATCTCGTCGGCGGTGTCTGTCAGCCCGCTGACTCTGTTGTTGAAGATGGCGCACTCGCTGAAGGATACCTCCGATTGCCTGGAATTGATGAGGCTGCCGGTGCTCCAGTAGCTGGTGGCACTGTTGTCGTAGATCGCGCAATTCTTGAACTCCACCTTGGCGCAGTTCACGAAGTTGAGAAGGTCGAACTCGCGGTTGTTGCGCATCACGCAGTTGCTGAAGCTGATGAAGCCGCTGTCGTAGAGGGAAAGGATGCTGTAGCTGCAGTCCCGGATGGTGGTGTTGGTGCAATCCAGGCGCGAGGATTCCCAGAGCGTGATCCCCTCTGTGCCGCAGCCCCAGAGGTCGCAGTTGTCGATCTTGATCCCGTGGCAATTTTCAAATCCGAGCACCCCGCCGGTGCAATATCCTTCATCCGTGTGGCCGCAATTCAGATTCGCCAGGGTGATCCCTTCGCAGTTCTTGAACATCAGCGTGTAGGCGTAACGAGGCTGGGCCAGGATCTGCGAAAGGATGTCCGGATCGCCGGTGATCGATAGGTTGTGCACGTCGTGGATAACGATCTGGGCGCCGTCAAATCCCTCCGTGAAATTCACGAAGTCGGATATTTCCCCCAAATATTCCCCCGGAAAGGTGAGGATCCCCGTCCATTGTGAATTCAGCTTGATGGCCGTATTGGGCGCGATCGCTCCCACAAATTCCTCCTCGTTGTTCACCCAGACCTCACTCTGCTCCGTGTAGACCTTGTCGCCGGCAGACAGCCGCAAAGCCGTTACCAGCATCAACACAACAACCAATAAACAGATCTTTGTCTTGCGCATGATCTTCTCCCCATGGCTTTTTTGGTGGAACCGGCAGGTTTCAGCCCAGCATTTCCGCCACCACGGATGAACGGTTGACCAGCTCTGTATATTTGTCAAGCAGAAATGCGGCCTGATTTCGCGACAGCCGGATTTGGCAATCCCCCCGGGCTGGCTATATATATCGGTATAAGGAGAAAATGGATTATGCCTGGATATTTTCGCAGCGACCTGGCTGACAAGCATCCTTCTTTGGTCAACGTTCCCGTGAAGCGCAGTATGATGTGCCTGAATGAAAGTTGCCTGGACCCGTATCAGGCGATCAGGGACAGATTTTTGGCCCGGATGGAGCGGATCCATCTCAACCGCTATCTGTCCCCGGTTTCGGATGAACTGCACGGTAAACTCACTTCGTACGCCGGATACGGATTGTCCAGGGAGAATCTGGTCTGGGCCAACGGGGCGGACGATATTCTGTACCACATCTTCCTGGCCGTGCGGGAAAACGATCAGGCCTTTGCCGTGAGCCTGGCCCCCTCTTATTTTGATTACAAAACATTTTGCCAGATGGTGGGACTGAAGATCCGGTTCGTTGAACTCAACGCTGATTTCAGCTTCGATACGGATGCTTATCTGCAGCTGGCTGCCGATCCCAAATGCCGCCTGGCCATTTTGTGCAACCCGAACAATCCCAGCGGCAACCTCTACGCCCCCGAACAGCTGAGAAACATTGTGGAAGCTCTGCCGGACAAGCCGGTGCTGATCGACGAAACCTATTTCGAGTTTTCCGGAGCCACCTTCGCCGGAGAACTGGAGCGCCATCCGAACCTCATCCTGGTTCGCTCATTCTCCAAAGCCTTTTCCGGGGCCGGCCTGCGCTTTGGCTACGCGATTTCTTTCGGGGAAAACATTTACAGCCTCCGCAAAGTGCTCACCACCTTCCACACCAGCATCCTCAACCAAGCCTTCGCGCTCACCATTCTGGAGAACAAAGAGATTTTCCTGAACCAGGTGAAGGAGATCAAATCCGCCCGGTCTGCCATGTATCTGAAAATGAGGGAGATACCCGGATTGACAGTGCATCCCTCGGCCACCAATTTCCTCACTTTCTCGGCGGGGGAGGGAACGTCCGGGTTGTTCTCGTATCTGCAGGACAGGGAGATAGCGGTCCGGGATGTGGGGTTGCACCGGCGCTTGAAAAACCACCTGCGGGTGACTGTGAGCTGCGCGGAGGACAACGCGGCTTTTCTGGAGGCTGTGGCAGTGGGGACGGGTTTGTCCACGAATTACACCAATTGACAGGAAGGGGGTTTGTTGGCGGGGTGACGGGGTGGGGTGGTGGCCTGGAAAATCAGCTTTGATGGTCACGGTGTACGAGGGGTTCCGTCGTGGCTGAAGCCGCGCCTCCACACCCTCGCTGTCATTCTGTCGCCCTCACGGGCTGTACCCACTTGGTTGGGAAGAGAGCCTTCTTTTTCCCTGCTGTGGAATTGTGTCCACAGGGAAAATCCTCCAGTTTGGGCAAATTGGGGCAAATCGGACACCGGTAACGGGCCTGGCGGTGGCATTTTCGCGCGAGATAGCACTTGACAGCCTCCGCTTTTTAAGGTAGTGTCTCAAAGGTTAGTGTAAAATAGGTGAAGCTAGATTAAGAAAAAGGTTGAGCCGGATCCCACTCTTTGTTTTAATGGTTTTGACAAAACTACAAGACAAGGAGACGATCATGACTCAACCGAAGCGAAAGAAAGATGAACAGGCGGAATTGGTCAAGTTATTTCGGTCGATAATACCGGGAGATTTTGTAAAAGTGCTTGAAAACAGCATCCAGAGGATCATTGAAACTGAGCTCAGTACAATCCTGGGAGCAGAGTCTTATCAGCGTGTAGGGAGCAGAACGAACTACCGAAATGGCTACCGTGAGCGCAAGGAACCTTTCAGTACAGGAATAGGACCCGTTAACCTGAGTATTCCGAAACTAAGGAAGGGCA
>JAGOIS010000054.1 GCA_017995495.1 Candidatus Cloacimonadota bacterium | reverse complement strand
ATTCAACGGTTATTGGCTCTGGGCTGAAGAAGCAGGAGGATCTGATGACGATATGGGTTTGGGTATATATATGGATAACTTTGGATATTACTATGTCACGGGGTTTTTTAATGGCTACTCTCATATCGGTTCTATCCATCCTGAATGGTACGGAGGTGATGATATCTTTGTGGCTAAAATCTCAAATCCTTCAGGATCGGGTGTGCCATTGGCTCCGCAAAATCTGATCATCTCACATAGCGGGAGCAGTATCATTCTGCAATGGTCACCTGTCACCCAGGACACAAACGGTCAACCAATCACTCCAGATAGCTATCGAGTCTATTATCGAGCTTCTCCATACGGAATCTTCAGTGCTATCGGATCCACAGCCAACACTCAATGGTCACATACGACTTCTAATTCTCAAGGATTCTACAAGGTTACGGCAATTTTTGAGATAGAATAACTTTTGTCCAATGTCCTTTGTGGAACCCCAACAACGGTACTTCCAATGTGACCGTGTCAGACTTCTGGCTTGGCAAGCACGAGGTGACCCAGCCCGAATTCACGGCGGTTATGGGCTACATTCTTTTCTATTTCACTGGGGTCCTCAACGGTCCGGAGTAGCAGGTCCCTTGGTATTTTGGCTTCGAATACGGCAGCCGCTTTTGCTTTTTCATTGATTGTCGGCTTTAGTTTCCGCGGAGGAACTCCCATTTTCATTCCAGCCCAGTCAAAAATCCAGATTCTTAATGACCCTTAGCAAAGCTTAGTTTATATCTTCCCAGATCCCATGCCAAACCCGGGATGGCCAGACTTACCCGCTTTAGTAAAGTGGATCTTTTTTCTTTTGCTCCTTACTATCAATACGGGATCAATACGGGATCAATACGGATTTCACCCGTAATGATCCCGTATTGATCCCGTATTGATACTGAGGGCCATGTTATTGGGAGAAGTGGAGTTTGTTGCGCGTAATCATATGTGGTTTTATTGGTTAATTACGGCAATTGTCCAAATTGTATGGTAGGCATTGAGCATTTGTGAGCGGTAACCCTTTAAAGTATACACCCTGCAGCTCGTCAAGGGAATAGTCTCTGAACATATCACAGAGGATAGGTAACAGCATTAATTTGGTAGGAGATAAGTCAGATCTTTCATCATTCAGCAGTTGGACCGGGGACTTCATCATTCTGTTTCGGTTTATTCTGAAGAAGTTGAAGTAGATGTTGTAGTCAGTGCTTAGGCTGAAGAACCTTGGCAGGCTGGTAAAGTCCTCGATCTTGAGGAACTCGTTTTCCACCAGTTTATGAAAGGTTTCGACATCGCTGTTGAAACGCGGAGAGGCAGGTGGGATCACATCATGGTTAACGGCTAGGGAGACAGATTGTTGGAACAAGGTCACGGAATAGTGCAGCCGGTCAACGAATTCCCGGCCATTGTCAGTTTGCAGGGTAACCCTGGCCAGATCGATCCCTGCTTCCCTCAGATGATGCAACAGATACACGGCAAAGATAGATGTGGCCTTGTCATCCAAATAATTGGAGTAGGCCATGAACAGCCAGCCTGTTTTGTAATCCCTGGCCGTCAGAAGATACTTTGGCATGTCGCCGCGAACGTAGGCAGGGTAACATTCCGGGATGTCATTGAGGTATTTGGCATCCAGTTGTATCTTCTCGAAAGGCCGATACTGGGCCCTGACCAGACTCATATCCTTGCGGCGTTGCCACTTGGTGGGGGGCTTGTCCATCAAGCCATTCTGCCTGATGATCTTATGGACCGTCTTGGCAGAACAGGACAGGTTCAGGTTTTCCACGATCCTGCGGGCTCCCAGCTTGTTTTTGGTCTTGATTCGATACTCAATTATCCGCTCAGCCGTTTCAGCAGGGGTCTTGAGAGGATGGTTCTGGCCGACCCGGCTTTGATTCTTAAGAGATTCCGGATCTCCCCCTTCTAAGTAACGCCGCAGCCAAAGACTGACGGTTTTCCTGGTTGTGCGATACTCTCTGGCACAGGCTGAGATCCCGTGATCCATGGCAAAGCGGACCATCTGGTACCGCAACATAAGGCTTGACTGTTTCCCGCTAATCAATTTCTTGCATTCCATATAGTTGAACATGCGTGCCAGACTTTCTAGCCTCTAGATTTCTGGCACGAATTTCTTTTACCTCATAGGGCGACAACTCCACCCAAGTTGTTCCATAACATGGATTTATTTCCTGTAAGATCACTACAGTTTCTGCCATCTTCTTCCTACTCGCTATCTGGAGCTGATCTCCCTGGTTACTTTTAAGGGTTACTCTCCAGGCATTGAGCATTTGTAAATCGGGTGACTAAAAAGAAATTTCTCTTTCAAACCAAGTGGATCAGCCCCGGCGGGGCGACATCCCATAGCAGCGGGTGCGCAGCGACACAGGGCCCGCACAAACCAGCGAAGCGAGTTTGTGGGGGCGTGGAGCAAGCCCCCCGAAACGGATATCGCATAGTTGGACAGAGCCCGGAGGGCGCGACACACATTACACACAAAAATTCTCCGCCAAGCCCCGGCGGGCGACCCATAATACTACGTTGCCACTGAGTTTTTTTTATGCCGCATCCTCCGGGGTTGCCTTTAAAGGTTGGTACTCAAATTCGGGAGGCTTCGCTCTCAATCCCGCAAAACGCTTTGCTCCTTTGCGGGGACCTCGTTTGCTGCGCACCCGCCGCTATGATCTGACGCGCCCTCGGGGGCTTGCTGACACCAATCGAGAATAAGTTTTTTTTGGCTCAAGTTCAATTAGAGTGGGTTGCTAGATCATAAAGAAAAATCTCGACCTGACATTCCAGCGCTGGCCGGAATCCAGATCTTTTATTACCAATGAGTTACGCTGAGTTTTTGCCCTCGTGGATGAAAACCATGGACGCATCCCCCGATATGACAAAATTCTTTGTAAATGGCTGACATATAAAGAACTGGATCCCAGCCTGCGCTGGGATGACAGGGGCGCCTGCGCTGGGATGACAACTCTCGAGGCTATAGATACCCGCCATAAATAAACAAGAGCCTCTATTTTTACGATTACCCACTCGGTTTGAAATAGTGCCAAAAAATAACTTGACAACTTTTCCCAGTTACTGAATTATGTATTTGGTGAAAATGATTCCGGCGACGGAATATCAGTATAGATCGTCAATGACCCTGAGGACCGCCCTTTAGCGGATGCGGTCCCGTGTCGGGTGCGAGTATCGGGTTCATTTTCACCCGGCAGAGCAGTGAACCCCTAAAGGGAGTTTTGATTATGAACAAAGTTGTTGTCTTCTGCCTGGTCCTGGCGCTCGCCGCGCTCACGTCGCTGGCCGCCCAAGCCCAACTCTTCAACCAACCTTACCAAACCACGGGCAACGCCTACAGCAGCTCCTATGGGGGAAATACCCCCGCCAATTATGAGGTCGCGGACAACTTCTCCGGGGTGAACGAACCGATCACCAGCTGCGTGTTTTACGGCGTCACCGGTATTTACGACGATGGCTGGACGCCTGCCCCACCCAATCCGGTAGAGCCCTTCTTCATCAAATTCTATGCTTATGAGGAAGAACTGGTCACGTTTGACCACGGTGCTATAGCTCCTTCCACAGGGACCTACACGGTCAGGCTGTTTGATTCCTTCGGCGATGGCTGGTACACCAACACGCTGGATGTTTACGTCAATGGTATCCTTGCGTTGGACGACATCACTCTGGCTGATGGCTATGGACCCCAGGATTACACTTTTTCCGCCACGGCCGGGGATAACATCGTCACTGTCTATTACTCTGTTTACTGGGGCTATGAGAACTGGTATCAGATCCTCGATCCCGCCCTGAATGTCATCGCGCAAGACGGGGATAACACCCAGGCGATGTGGCCCACTGGCTTGGGATACCTTCCCCTGCCGGCGATCACCGCCCCCGCCACTGGAACCTACACCGTGAACCTTTACGACGGCTATGGCGACGGCTGGGACAGAGGAAGGATGGATGTGTATGTCAACAACGTCCTGGTCCTGAACAATATCTCAGTGGCCAGTGGCACGGGCCCTGCGGTCTTCACCTTCGCTGCCAGCGTGGGCGACCAGATCTGCACGGTTTATACCGGGGGCGATTATCCTGAGGAGAACTGGTATGAGATATTCGATCCCGACCTGGTTGAGATTGCCCAGGACGGGGATGGATCCACAAAGCCCACCGGCTTCGGATCTGTGACCGCTTACCTGGTGTTAGAGCCGGCGTGGGCGTCCCCGGTCCATTCCTGGATTCTGAACGCGACTGCCACTTATCAAGGTACTTGGACAGGCTGGGGACTCTACAAATTCGCAGTGGACCTGCCTATCCCAGTCGATATGGCCACAGGCTGGTTCTCCGCGCAGATCAATTGCCCCGGCGGATCCGGGCAGTGGTTCCTGTGGGTGGATTCCAGTGTGGGTGACAGATCATTCCACCAGCACACGGGCGGCGGCAAAGCAAATCCGCTGCTGGCCTCGGTCTCCGCTTCCGGCGCGCCGAAAGGCGAACTGACTGGCGACATGTCCTTCGAACTCTGGAACGACGACGGCACCGTGCCCGTGGAACTGAGTTCCTTCACCGCGATTCTGACTTCGGGAAACGACGTCTGCCTGAACTGGGTCACCCAATCCGAAACCAACGTGAGCGGCTATTACGTGCTACGCAACACCACCGAAGACGCCGCCAGCGCCCTGCAAGTGAGCCCGTTGATCGAGAGCACGAACTCTTCCGAAGAGCACCATTACAGTTTCACGGACAGCGAGGTCTTCGAGCCCGGGACCTATTACTACTGGCTGCAAAACAATGATTTCGGCGGCGGCGTGGCCACCCACGGGCCCGTGAGCGTGAACATCTCCGAAACAGCCGGGGAGGTCACGCCCGAACTCCCGGTGGTTACTGCGTTGCAGTCCATCTACCCCAACCCCTTCAATCCCAACGCCATCATCCCCTTCAGCGTGGCCAAAACCGCCACGGTGGAGATTAAGGTCTTCAACGCCCGCGGCCAGTTGATGCGCCATTTCGGATTGGCGGAACGCGCCCCCGGAAACTATCAGATCGCCTGGGACGGCAAGGACGCCAGCGGCCGCGAATGCGGCAGCGGAGTGTATTACTTCGTGATGCGCGCCGGCTCCGAGACCTTCCAGCGCAAAGCGATCATGCTTAAATAACTCCTCCAATGGAAAGCTAGAAATGAAGCCCGGTCTCCCAGCCGGGTTTTTTTCAAACTCAGGTTCCTTTACTGTGAAAAAGCCCAGAGGGCTGACTCGTCAGGCAATATTCGAATTACCCACTCGGTTTGAAAGAGTGCCTTTTTTGGCTTAAGTTCAATTAGAGTGGGTTGCTAAATCATGAAGAAAAAGCTCGACCCTGTCATTCCAGCGCAGGCTGGAATCCAGATCTTTTATTACCAATGAGTTACGCTGAGTTTTTGCCCTCGTAGATGAAAGCCATGGATGCGTCCCCCGACATGACAAAATTCTTTGTAACTGGTTTATATTAAAAGAACTGGATCCCAGCCTGCGCTGGGATGACACGGGCGCCTGCGCTGGATTGACAATTCTAGAGGCTATAGATACCCACCATAAATGAACAAGAGCCTCTATTTTTACGCTTACCCACTCGGTTTGAAAGAGAGCAAAAAGAAAAGGGGCGGACATCTTTCCGCCCCGTCAGGGATGCTATGTCAGCCCAAGGAGTTTCAGCCCAGCTGTTTGATCACGGCTTTGCCGGGATAGATGGCGCTGGCGCCGAGTTCCTCCTCGATGCGGAGCAGTTGGTTGTATTTGTCCACGCGTTCGCTGCGGGAGAGCGATCCGGTTTTGATCTGGCCGGTGTTGAGCGCCACGGCGAGGTCGGCGATGAAGGTGTCTCCGGTTTCGCCGCTGCGGTGTGAGACCACGCAGGTCCAGCCGGCTTTGTGGGCGGTGTTGATGGCGTCGATGGTTTCGGTGACGCTGCCGAT
The DNA here is from genome assembly GCA_017995495.1 of Candidatus Cloacimonadota bacterium. GTDB lineage: Bacteria > Cloacimonadota > Cloacimonadia > Cloacimonadales > Cloacimonadaceae > Syntrophosphaera. The sequence continues at coordinate 3,043 of JAGOIS010000054.1, read as the reverse complement.
CTGGTTGAGTTTGATCAGGACGCTGTTGGCGGCGTTTTCGGCGATACCGCGTTTGATGATCTCCGGATTGGTGACGAAGATGTCGTCGCCGACGAGCTGTATTTTCTGGCCGAGGGTTTCGTTCAGTTTTATCCAGCCTGACCAGTCGTTTTCGGCCAGTCCGTCTTCCAGAGAAACGATGGGGTATTTTTCCACCATTTTTTGATAGTAGGCGATCATGGCCGCGGAATCGAGCAGAGTGCCTTCAAAGGCGTATTTTCCGTCTTTCCAGAAGCTGGAGGCGGCGGAATCGAGGGCGATGCAGACGTCTTTGCCGGGGACGTAGCCCGCGGCGGAGATGGCTTCCACGATCACGGCCAGGGCGGCCTCGTTGGATTCCAGGTTGGGCGCGAAACCGCCTTCGTCGCCGACTCCGGTGGCCAGTCCGCGTTTTTTGAGGATGGCCTTGAGGGCGTGGAAGGTTTCGGCGTTCATGCGCAGGGCTTCGCGGAAGGTTTTTGCGCCCAAGGGCATGACCATGAATTCCTGGATGTCCACGTTGTTGTCCGCGTGGGCTCCGCCGTTGATGATATTGCTCATCGGGACAGGCAGGACGCGGGCGTTGACGCCGCCCAGATAGCGGTAAAGCGGCATGTCCAGCTCGATGGCGCTGGCCCGCGCGGCGGCCATGGAAACGGCCAGGATGGCGTTGGCGCCGAGTTTGGCTTTGTTGGGGGTTCCGTCCAGATCGAGCAGGACGCGGTCGAGAATATTTTGGGCGGTCGCTTCCATTCCGGTGAGGGCGGGAGCGATGATCTTATCGATGTTGTCCACGGCTTTGAGGGTGCCTTTGCCGCCGTAGCGCGCCTTATCGCCGTCGCGCAATTCGATGGCTTCGCGTTCACCGGTGGAGGCTCCGCTGGGCACGGCCGCGCGGGCAACCACGACGCTGGCGAGCTGGATGTCCGCTTCCACGGTGGGATTACCGCGTGAATCCAGTATTTCCCTTCCCTTGATAAAGACAATTTCAGACATTGAGGGTTACTCCTTGTTTAGGTTCTATTTTTGAAAGATGTTGGCCAGGGTCTTGACGGAGCCGAGCAGGGCGGATGACTCGTAAGGGATGACGACGGTCTTGTCGCCCTGTTTGGTGACTTCCTGGAAGGCGGCGACGTATTTGAGGGCGACCAAATATTGGGCGGGGTCGGTTCCAGTGCCCTTGACTGCTTCCGCGATCAGGTTGATGGATTTGCGTTCGGCTTCGGCGACCAGCAGTTTGGCTTGGGCTTCACCATCGGCGCGGGCGATCTTGGCCTGTTTATCACCGTCGGCGACCCGGATCTGGAATTCGCGTTCGGCGTCGCCGGTGAGGATCTTGGCGCGTTTATCGCGTTCGGCGCGCATTTCCTTTTCCATGGCGACCCGGATCTCTTCCGGAGGCAGGATCTCCTGCAATTCGACGCGGTTGACCTTGACGCCCCACTTGTCGGTGGCTTCGTCCAGAATGTCGCGCAATTTGGCGTTGATGGTGTCGCGCGAGGTGAGGGTGTAATCGAGGGTCAGTTCGCCGATCACGTTACGCAGAGAGGTCTGGGTGAGTTTTTCGATGGCCTCGGGGAGGTTTTGGATCTCGTAGACCGACTTGTAGGGATCGGTGACCTGGAAGTAGAGCAGGGCGTTGATGTTGATGGAGACGTTATCGCTGGTGATGACGTTCTGGCGGGGAAAATCATAGACCGTTTCGCGGAGGTCGATGCGGTTTTCCTGCCTTTGGGTGACGACCACGTTGCCGCGGTAGTCGAGTTTGGTGTAGCGCCAGTGGATGGGGCGCATTTTGTCAAAGATGGGAACGATGATGTGGATGCCTGAGTCGAGGGTGCGCATGTATTTGCCAAGGCGCTCGACGATCACCACTTCGGCCTGGCGCACGACAATGATGCCTTTGGAGATCAGGGCGATCACGAAGGCGGCGATGATGAGTCCGAGAATAACACCGATAGTCATAATATCACTCCTTATTGATGAGTTTTTGCCACAATGGCGGAGCCGGGAATTCTGACAAGCAAAAAACCGGGGAAGGAAGCTTCACGAAGATTGCGCTTGACAAATATCAAAACATCTACGGAACATGTCCCTTTCCGGAAACTTATGTAAATCGATCCGGTTATCCCGCTTCACTTTACCGATATAATAGTCCTAAAAAAGGTTTTGCACAACGGGAAAAGAGCGCGGCAAAACGGAGCGGTTTGCGCGGCGGATCCGGCGCCGCGGGACGGTTGAGATAATAGCGAAAATAAAATAGATATTGGAGCACAAATGCAGATCACAAAACTCGAGCAGATGCTGGACATCCTGAAGCCCCTGCCCAACAAGCGGCTGGTGGCGGCCTGGGCGGTCGATCCCCATACTGTCTGCGCCGTACACGAGGCCGTGACCAACGACCTCATCGAAGGCATCCTGGTCGGCGACGAAAAGCAGATCAAGAAGGTCTGCGCCGACGAAAAACTCGATCCTTCGGTCTTCCGCATCGTGCATACGGACAACGACACCGAAGCCGCGAGCAAAGCCGTGGACCTGATCAACGCCGGCGAGGGTGACTTCCTGATGAAAGGCCTGCTCAGCACCGACCGCTACATGAGGGCCATCCTCAACAAGGAAAAAGGCCTGATGGAAAACGGCGCCATCCTTTCCCACGTGACCGTGGCCGAAGTGCCGACCTACCACAAACTCCTCATCTTCGGCGACGTCGCGATCATTCCGCTGCCCGACCTGGCGCAGAAAGTGGCGATCACGAACTATTTGATCAAAGTGGCGCATTTCCTCGGCATCGAAAAGCCCAAGGTGGGCATCCAGGCCGCGTCCGAACAGACCTTGCCGAAGATCCCCTCCTGCGCGGACGGCGCGATCATCGCCAAAATGGCCCAACGCGGCCAGATCAAGGGCGCGACCGTGGAAGGGCCGCTGGGCTTCGACCTGATCGTGGATAAGGAAAGCGCCCGCATCAAAGGCGTCCAGAGCGAAGTTTGCGGCGATGCCGACTGCATCCTCTTCCCCAATATCGAAG
>JAGOIS010000053.1 GCA_017995495.1 Candidatus Cloacimonadota bacterium | reverse complement strand
CTTGGCAAGGTTGCGCTCTACCAACTGAGCTATTCCCGCTTGGTACCAGAGGCCGGACTTGAACCGGCACGAGCCGAAGCCCGAGGGATTTTAAGTCCCTTGTGTCTACCAATTCCACCACTCCGGCTTGGAGAAAGATGGAGGCGACACCCGGATTTGAACCGGGGATGGAGGTTTTGCAGACCTCTGCCTTACCACTTGGCTATGTCGCCAGTTATAAATGGAGCGGGAAACGGGACTCGAACCCGCGACATCAACCTTGGCAAGGTTGCGCTCTACCAGCTGAGCTATTCCCGCTCTCGATACTGAGAATCCAAAAATTTGGGCGGGGCCATTTTGTCAAGGCAAAAAGTGGGACTCGCTGAAGACTTCCGCCTCGAAGCGAAAGAGCCGCGCGTCGTCTCTTTTCCAAGTCCCGTCGGGCAGGCCGGCCTTGCGGCAGAGTTGGGTGAGGTAGGTGTGAAGGTCCCAGTTCCATTCCACGGGCACTTGGGGCAGGAAGACGCCGGAGCGGAAGCCCTGCCTGAGCAGCAGTCCGTCGCGGCCGATCACGATCCCGGAGATATCTGTGACGGGAATCAGCTCGCTGAGCACGGAAATCTCGATCTCGAGGCGGTCCAGTTCATCCCGGCGCAGAGGCGGAAAGCGGGGATCGCCGAAAGCTGCTTCCCTCGCCATCTCAAAAACTCCGCGGGCGATGGTCTGCCGTGCTTCGATCAGGCCGATGCAGCCGCGCAGGTCGCCCTCCAGATGCAGGGAGACGAAGAGGCCCCGTTTCTGCTGAAACTCAGGTTCCGCTGGTGGATCCACCTGTCCGCGATTGAAGCGGGAGGCGATGGAATCCCGCGCCAGCTTGAGCAGAGTCTTTTTTTGGTCGTCGTTCATTCCGGCCTTCTCATCTGTAAACCAGAGCGCTCAGATAACCCACCACCTGCTGGTTGTCGCCGCTAACCTTGCCGGAGTGGGTGTATTGGATCACCTTTGCCTTGGCGTCGTCAAATTCAATGGCATAGTAGAGCAGGGCGAGCAGTCCGCCTATCCCGCAGGCCTCGCAGCGTTTGGAGATCACGCTCTGCCAGAGGGCGTCCGGATCCAGGCTCATGATATAGCGGATGATGAGCGAATCCATCTTCTCCGCGCGGTCGGAATCGTAATAATGGGAAAGATCGGTGGAAACGACTATGCCGACCCTTTTACCGCTTTCCGCGATCGCTTCGCGCAGTTTGTCGGCGAGGCGCATCGCCACCTCGGGGTGGGGACGCCCGATCATCACCGGACAGATCTGTGTTTCGGGCAAAAAGTACTTGATGAGGGGAAGCTGGATCTCCAGGGAGTGTTCCAACTCGTGCAAACGCTTTTCCTGACCGGATTCCGGGTTGTTGCGGGTGAGCAGATCGTAGAGTTGGGCGTCCTGGCTGAGCCTGCCCAGCGGAGTGTCATATTCGTCGAAGGGCGAAACAGACCAGTCGAAGTGGATGCCCTGATGGCTGGGATGCAGGATCAGCAGGGTGTCGAACTGCTGTTCGCTGATGTAATGATACGCGCGGGCGGCGCATTCGCCTGAATAGACGTAGCCGGCGTGGGGCACGATCAGGCCGAGGCAGTTCTCACCGGCTTTGGCGATCGCCTGGCCGGAGGTCCAACGCTCGATCTGAGCAGAGATCTGTTCTCCAAAACGGGGGTAGAAACTCCCCGCGTGAGCTGTTTTTCTAAGCATGGTCATTCTCCTCAAAATATTCCAAGCGGGATTGGGCGGCTTGTCCAGCCAAAAATTCCCGCAGGGCGTCCGCGTTTTGCGCTGGGACCCGGATCGCCAGTTCCGCCCTGTCCGTCCAGTTTTCACTCGCCACCTTGCCCCCCAGCGTTCTCAGCAGGCCTGTCAACTGGTCCACCACCGCGTATTCAGCTTTCACTACAAATCCGGCAAAGTCTGTGGCGGAGGCTTTCTCCGCCAGCTCCAGGGTTTTTTCCACCGTGCCGCCATAGGCATCGATCAGGCCGGGAACACCGAGTTTGATGCCGCCGTAGAAGCGGGTCACCAAGGCCAAAACATTGGTCATGTTTGCCCGCAAAAGGGAATTCAGGATCGGTTTTCCCGCCGTGCCGTGCGGCTCGCCGGCGTCGCTCCAATACTGGGTTTCCCGCTCAAATCCGCAAATATAGGCAAAGCAGTTGTGGGTGGCGTTGGCATGCCACTTCACGTGAGCGCTGATCAGGGCTCTGGCCTCATCCGCGTTGGCGATGGGGTGGAGGGTGCAGATGAAGGTGGAGCGGCGGATCTTTTGCTGCCAGGATACTGATGCCGCGATGGTTGTGTAGGCCATTGGCGTCACTTGGTTTTCAGCAAATCCGACCAGCGGGTGGTGTAGCTGGGTGAAAGCCTGGCCCGCTTCATCTGCCAGTCTTTTTTCACCCCGCTGCTGGCGTAGAAGACCGTGTCGCGGCCGCAACGGCGGTTGATCCTGTCGATGGTGTCGATCAGCGCCTTGCGTTCGTCGTCCAGATAATTTGTTTCGATCAGGTTGAGCGGAACGTCACCTTCGTCCATGATCTCGGACAGCATCACACCGGCTTTCTTGAATTCAAAACCGGGCAGCCAGAGTTCGCGCAGGATTTCCAGCGCAGTTTTGATCAGGTCAGCCGTATAGGCTGTGGGGGGTGAAAGGCTGGTTTGGGCGGAGTTGTTGTACTGCGGCCCCTCCTTGAAGCGGTTGGTGTTCAAAAACACCATCAGATGGCCCGCGACGCTATGCTGGGAGCGGAGTTTTTCCCCGGCCCGGGTGATGTAGGTGGAAACAGCCTCCTCCAGCTCGCCAAGATCGGAAACCTGCCTGCCAAAGGATCTGGAGACCACGATGCTCTTCTTGGGAGCTGGGGCTTCGTCCATGTCGATGCAGGAATAGCCCTGCAATTCAAGCACGGTCTTGTGTCCCACGCTGGTCATGTAGTGGTCGATGAACTTGTCGGGGGCGTTGCTGAGTTGCCAGGCGTTCTCGATCTTGTTTTGCCTCAGAAACTTGTCGTACTGCCGGCCGATGCCCCAGATCTCCGATACGGGAAGCTGCCGCAGCGCTTTTTCGATGCGAGCGTCATCCAGCAGCACCAGGCAGCCCCGGTATCCTGAATACCGCTTGGCATAGTGGTTGGCCACCTTGGCCAGGGTCTTGGAGCGTGATATGCCCACGGAAACCGGGATGCCGGTCCATCGGTGAACAGTGTCGCGGATCTTGCGTCCGTAATCCTGCAGGTCGCGGATGCGAAAGCCGTTCAAGCCCAGGAAGGCTTCGTCGATGGAATAGATCTCCAGTTCCGGGGAAAACTTAGCCAGCACATCCATCACCCTGCGGCTCATATCGCCATAGAGCGCGTAGTTGGAGGAAAGCAGCGTGCCCCCGTGTTTGCGGATGAGGGCTTCGTGCTTAAAACCGGGGGCTCCCATCGGTATTTTGAGAGCCTTCACCTCGTTGGAGCGGGAGACGATGCAGCCGTCGTTGTTGGACAGCACGGCCACCGGTTTGCCTTCCAGGGAAGGGTCAAACACGCGCTCGCAGGACACATAGAAGTTGTTGCAATCAACCAAAGCGACTATGTCCTGGTCCGTGAGCCCAATCTTTCGCATCGTCTTTCTCCCTGCGCCAAAAATACCAGCGCGGCTTCTGCTGTCAACCTGATTATCGCCTGTTTTCCGCTCTTTTGTCCATCTGGCTGGCCTCAGGGTTACCTCCCTGAGGCCTTCCACCCTTAATGGAATAACCTAACGGCATGATAATGTGCAGTTTGGCAGACAGGGTCCGGATAAAAAATCCCCGGAGAAGACCGGACCAAAAGAAAACCGCCGGCAGGGGGAGCGCCGACGGTTTGTTCGGACAGAGCTGTCCGTTGAGAGACCTAAGCAGGAAGGAGGGTAAAGTTTAATCCAGGGCTTTCAAAAAGGAAGGCAGATCGGTGCGGGGGCTAAGCTGGCGCGTTTCCTCCTCCCGGGGTTCGGGGTCCTTGTTGGAAGGCTGGTTAATATTCAGGACTCGAAAGATGTCCTCAATGTCATCTTCAGGCTTGGATTGCCTGTGAACCTGCTGTTTCGGCTTGGCTTCAGGTCTGGGCTCATCCAGGAGCTGCGGGGTGAAATCCACTATGTTGGTGCTGCTCTGCAGCCCGGTGGCGATGATGGTGACCGAGACCTTGCCAACGAGCTCGGGCTCGATGATCACGCCCATGATGATGTTCGCGTTGGAGCCTGTTTCATTCACGATCACGCTGGAGACGTCTTCAAATTCGTTCATCTTGATATCCGGTCCGGCGGAGATGTTGATCAGCAACGACTGGCATCCATGCAGGCTGATGTCGGCCAACAACGGATTGTTTATGGCAGCCTTGGCGGCGTTGATGGAGCGGTTTTCGCCTTCGGCGATTCCAGTTCCCATCAGGGCGTAACCCATGTTTTGCATCACGGTGCGCACGTCGGCGAAATCAACGTTGACCAGCCCGCTGACGTTGATGATGTCAGAAACGGCTTTGGCTGCTTCATAGAGGACGTTGTCGGCCCGCTGAAATGCTTCCACGAGGCTGAGGTCGGAATAGATCTCACAAAGCTTGGAATTGGGGATCACAATGAGGGTGTCCACAAATTCCGCCATGTTGCGGATCCCTTCCTCGGCGTTGGTTTGGCGCCTCTTCCCTTCAAAGGGGAAGGGGGTGGTGACGATGCCCAGGGTGAGGATGCCCAGGTCCCGGGCGATCTTGGCAACCACGGGAGCCGCTCCGGTGCCGGTGCCGCCGCCCATGCCAGCGGCGATGAAGATCATGTCCGCGCCTTCGATATGGCTGCGGATGTCGTCTTTGGATTCTTCCGCGGAGCGACCCCCCAGCTCGGGATTGGCGCCAGTGCCGAGTCCGCGGGTGAGTTTCTTGCCAAGCTGGAGCTTCATCTTGGCTTTGCTCTTGACGAGGTCGCTGATATCGGTGTTGGCAGCGATGAATTCCACGCCGGAGAGATCGTTGGCGATCATGGTATTGACCGCGTTGCCGCCGGCTCCGCCGACGCCGATGATTTTGATGGTGGTGCCTATCTGGGCAGGTTTTTCGTCAAATTCAATCATTTTTTCCCCCTTTACGAACTCGTAAAGTCTTTTAATATGTTTTTGATTTTTTCAATGGTTTTTCCGGCTTTGATATGTCCCAGCTTCAAGCTGGGCGCTTTGGTCTCAGGTTCCTGCGCCGCGGCGTGACGCAGCAGGCCAACGCAGGTTACAAAGGCAGGGTCCTTAAGCATTTCGAGGTCGCCGGTGAAAATGTCCAATTCCGGCCGGGCGATCTTGACGGGAAGGTTGAAAGCGCTTCTGACCACGGCGTCGATCGTCTGCAGCTTGGCAGTGCCGCCCGTCAGCACGATGCCCGCGGTTACCAGTTCGGGCGTGTAATAATTTTTAAGGCGGTCATAACACAGAGCCAGCATTTCCTCCACGCGGTGCTGGACCACGTGGCTCACCAGGTATTGGGTTTTCACCTGGCTGTCGCGACCGCTGATACCTTCCACCACGATCTCGTTTTCCGGATCCACGCTGCTGGCCAGGGCCACTCCGTAAGTGGTTTTGATATATTCGGCGTTGGAAAGCGTGGTCTTGAGCCCGATGGCAAGGTCTTCCGTGATGGCGGCGCCAGCCATCGGGATCACCAGGATCTTCTCCAAAATCCCCCGGTGGTGCAGGCTGATGTCACAAGTGCCTCCGCCGATGTCGATCAGGATGGTGCCCAGGCGGCGTTCGTCCTCGCTGAGCACGGCGTTGCCGATGGCAATGTGGTTGAGGATAAAATTGTCGGCTCCGATCTCATAACCGGCCAATTCCATGCTTTTGGCCAGATTGCGCAGTTGGGTGACGTCGCCGAAGATGGTGAGCACCTTGGTGATGAGATGGAACCCGGTCATCCGCAGAGGATTGCGGATGTCGTTATGGCCGTCGATCACAAAGCCCTGGGGGATTCCGTGGAGGATCTGGGAGCGCTCGAAACCTTTCTGGATCTTCACTCCGTTGCGGGCGTCGGCGATCACCTGGTCCACGTGATCCTGAACGATCTCGCCGGGTTCGTTGGGGCTGGCGGTGGGAATGGAGATGCGCCCATCTCCCACCTGGGTGCGGATGTGGTCGCCGGTGACGTTGGTGTAGATGTTGGCAGGCTTCATCCCTGAAGTGGTTTGCACTTCCACCAGCGCCTTTTTCACGCATTCGGCCACAGCCTGGATATCTTTGACGATTCCTTTTTCCAATCCGGAAGAGGGTGTTTCGGCAATGCCGAGGATCTCCAGGTTTTGGGGCGTTTTCACCCTGGCCATGATGCAGCGCACGTTGGAAGAGCCGATGTCAAGAGCGGTGATGAGGTTTTGCCGCATGTCAGTCGCCCGCCTTCACCACCACCTGATTGTCGATCCGCAGATCGAGGATGGCTGTCTGGCTCACATTGCCGTTGTCGCGCACGAATTCATAACGCGAAAGCTGTTTGGCAAGATTGGTCTCGCTGGGGATGATACGCAGCCCGTTGCGCGCGTCGATCACGTAAACGGTTTTATCAATGGTGAAATATTCGGAGATGTTGGCGGCGAAATCCGGGGCTTCGCCAAGGATGCGGCGATGCGTGGCCAAAACGCGGTCCAGCGCTGAGTTTTTGAGTTTCCTCCCGGTCTTGAGATGGGAGTTGTTGACCAACAGATTCACCACCGGAAGATTTTCGGTGTAGATCTTGCCATACCGCTCCAACACGATGCCGTCTTCGTCGATGGGGAACAGGTCGCCCTCAAGGCTCTTCACGTAGAGGCTGGCCTTGCGTTCGGTGATCTTCACCAGCAAAGTGTTGAAGAATTTGCGTCTAACCTTGACGCTTTTCACCCGGGCAAAAGCGCTTACGCGCTGCCTGACCTCGGTTTTGTTCACCCGGAGAAGGTTCTGGCCGATGTAGCTCTGCAATGCTCTTCCCAAAAGGCTGTCAGCCACGGCTGAATTGCCACTGATCTCTATCTTGCGCACGTGGAGCAGTTCCAGTCTCGATAGCAGATGATAAGCCCCAAATCCCAAAGCAGTTAGACCCAGTAAAATAAAGACGAAAAAGACGAAATATCGGCTGTTTCCTCTTCTCTTACGGGTGTAGGTTTGGTTCGGTAACTTATTGTCTCTCATAATATTTAAATATATTGCAGCGGTATGGCTGATTCCTGTCTTAAGTCTCTAAGTTGCTATTTTTTTTAGCTTTAATGTTTTTGTCAATAGGTTTTTTCAGTTCGGCGAGGATTTCCTCGCCATACTGCCAGATATTGCCTGCGCCCATGGTGATGAGGATGTCTTCGGGTTCAAGCAGGGAAAGGGTTTTGGCCACTATTTGGGAGATGTCGTCGATCAATACAACCTTGTGGTGTCCACTCTGGATGGCCGCGTCGGCGATCATTTTGGAGGAGATCCCTGGCAAGGGGGCTTCACGCGCTGGATAGATCGGGGCGAGGATGAGGCAGTCGCAGGAAAAGAAAGCATTGCCGAACTGCACGTAAAAATCCCGGGTGCGTGAATAGAGGTGAGGCTGAAACAAGGCCACTATCCTGCGTTTGGTGCTGTCCTTGAAACCCTCCAGGGTGGCGGAGATCTCGGTGGGGTGGTGGGCATAGTCGTCATAGATGGTGATGCCGCGGGCTTCTCCTTTAAGCTCGAAGCGGCGGTAAACCCCGCTGTATTGCATCAGGCCTTCGCGGATATGCTTGAAGGGGATGTCCAATTCCAGGCCGATGCTCACTGCCAGCAGCGAGTTCTGGATGTTGTGGCGCCCGGTCACGTTCATCTGCACGTGGCCGAGACGGTAGCCTTTGAAGCTAACGTCGTATTCGCTCACAAAATCCTTCATGCTGATGTTCTGGGCTTGGATGTCGGCCTGGCGGGAAAAACCGTAGGTTACGATCTTCTTGTTGATGCGGGGAAGAACCGCCTGCACTCCCGGATCGTCCAGACAGGCGATCACGCTGCCGAAGAAGGGGACCTTGTTCGCGTATTCGATGAAGGCGCCCTTGATGTCATCCAGATTGCGGTAGCAGTCGAGGTGATCGGTGTCGATGTTGGTGATCCCGGCGATGCAGGGGGAGAGGGAGAGGAAGGAATGGTCATATTCATCGGCTTCCACAACAATGTATTTGCCTGAACCCATCACGTTGTTGGAGCCATAATTCTTCACCTTGCCACCCACGATGATGGTGGGATCAAGTCCGGCGGCCTCCAGCACCAGGCCGGTCATGGAAGTGGTTGTGGTTTTGCCGTGGGTGCCTGAAATGCCGATGGAGAAGCTCATGCGGGTGATCTCGGCCAGCATTTCCGCGCGGCGGATGACCGGGATCTTCAAGGCTTTGGCTGCCTTGATCTCGGGATTGTCGTCCTTGACAGCGGAGGATTTGACCACCACGTCCACATCCTGTACCAGGGTGGGGTTGTGACCCTCCTCGATCTTGATTCCGAGGGATTCCAGGTGGCGGGTGACATCGGTCTTTTTCAAATCGGACCCACTTATCTCCAGGCCCTGGTTATGCAGAAATTCGGCGATGCCGCTCATGCCGATGCCGCCAATACCGATGAAATGGATCTTTTTAGTTTTTCCCAGCATGTTTGTGCTCCTTATCAAGGTCGTGCAATATCTCCCTCGCGATGTCCTCCGCCGCTGTGTTGTGAGGTAGTTGTCCTAATTTGTTCACATGGCCGGCGTGGTCAGCCCAGACCTGCGTCACTTTCTGCACCAGCGTTTCGCCGTTCAACTCGCTTTGCTTGAGCAGGATCGCCATGCCCCTGTGTTGCAGATCGAGGGCGTTGTAGTGCTGATGATTTTCCGCCGCGGTGGGCAGGGGGATCAAAACCGCGGGCAGCCGGTTTTCGATCAGTTCGGCGATGGTCATTGCCCCCGCGCGGGTAACGGCGACACCGGCAAGTTTATATAAGCTCTTGAGTTGGGGAGAAAAAGCGAAGATATGCACTCCGGAGAGATCACCGAACTTGGCGGAATACTCATCATATCCGGCCTGGCC
>JAGOIS010000052.1:6898-9195 GCA_017995495.1 Candidatus Cloacimonadota bacterium | reverse complement strand
GGGATCATCGGGCAGTTCCTCTCCGTGTTTCCCATCGTGGTAACCGTGGCCCTGCTGGCTTCCTGGTTTCAGGCCATGGTGATCCTGCCCACCAATGTTTACCAGTTCGGGCACCGCCTGGACGCCAAGGAAGACCGCACCACAAAGCTGATCCGACCCCTGAACAAGCTCTACCGCCGCCTGATCACCAAAGCCCTCCACCGCCGCGGGCTGGTGCTGGGCGCTGTGGCTGGGTTGCTGCTGCTTTCCTTTGTGATCCTGGGCAGCGGCGCCATCCCCTTCGAATTCTTCCCCTCCTCGCTGTCCCAAACCATCGCCCTGGAACTCCACACCCCCGTGGGAACTTCCCTGTCCGAAACCGACCGCATCGTGGGCCTGGTGGAGCAGCATATCCTGAACATGAAGCAGAAGCAAGACATCGAGTTTGTGGTGAGCAACGTGGGCTCCCTCAGCTCCGAGGGCATCCGCGAAAACAACAGCGCCAACGCCTATGTCAGCATCGATCTGGTGCCCCTCAAACAGATGAAATACAGCCATGAGGACATCAAATCCGCCATCCGCCGCTATCTGGACACCCTGCCCGGCCTTTACACCTACAAATTCGGCCAATCCCAGGCCGGACCCCCCATCGGCAAGGACATCGACATCCGGATCAAGGGCCAAAGCCTGGAACGCCTGGCCTATATCGGCGACGTGGTGAAAACCTACCTGCGGAAGATCCCCGGCGTGGAGGACATCGACGACAGCTTTGCCGAAGGGAAGATGGAGGCCCGCATCAGCCTCGACCAGGAAAAACTCTCCATGTATTCGCTCAGCGTGGCCCAGGTGGCCTCCGCCATCCGGATGGCCTCCACCGGCAGCGAGGTTACCCAGTTCCGTGGCAACGGCGTGGACGAGATCCCCATCCTGGTGAAGCTCGATGACCGCTACACCCAGGAACTGGAAGCCCTCAAAGACCTCAAGGTCCGCTCCCGCACCGGCGCCCTCATCGCCATCCGCGACCTTGCCGGCTTCCAGATCAGCAGCAGCATCTCCAGCATCGGGCATTATGACGGCGACCGAGTTATCTCCGTGACCGCCGCCGTGGGACGCTACACCGAAAACGGCAGGCAGCGCAAACGCACCACTTCCGAAGTGGTAAATCTGCTTCAGGGCGACCGCCTGCGCGGCACCAAAGGCTCCCTCTCCAGTTTCGAGCAGCGCTTCCCCGGCTACAGCCTGGAATTCGGCGGCGTGCGCGAGCAGCAAAGCCAGTCCTACACCTCCCTTGCCTACGGTTTTCTGATCGCCTTGCTGGCCATTTTTGCCATCCTCGCCTCCCAGTTCCGCAGCTATGTGCAGCCCCTCATCGTGATGGCCACCATCCCCTTCGCTTTCATCGGCGTTATCATCGGGCTGCTGCTCACCGGCCTTTCCTTCTCGCTGAACACCATGCTCTCGGTGGTCGCGTTGGCGGGAGTGGTGGTAAACAACGCCATCCTGCTGATCGATTTCATCAACCAGGAACGTGAGAAAGGCGTCGACCGCTGGCATGCCATCATCAACAGCGGAGCCGCCAGGCTGCGCCCCATCATCCTCACCACTGCCACCACCGTGGCCGGGATGCTGCCCCTGGTTTTTTCCTCCGACCCCTCTTCCCAGGCCTGGCGCCCTCTGGCCGTCAGTTTCGTCTTCGGCCTCACCTTCTCCACCCTGATCACCCTCTTCGTGATCCCGGTGATGTACAGCGCCGTGGATTCCTTCTTCGGCCGGCTTAAACTGACCCGCTTCCAGGAACACACCAAGTTCAACGACGCCATCACCCCGGAAGAGGAAAGCGGCATAAGCTGAGCCCACCACCATATTAGTACAGGCGGTCGCCGGACCGCCTCTTTTTCTATCCCTTTTTATACGGATTTACGGATTGAACGGAATTACGGATTTAACAGCTTTCTAACTCAAAAATCTGCGTGATCTGCGTGAACCTCTTCCATCCGCGCAGATCCTGTCGATCCTGTCATCCGTGTTCCTCTTTTCCTCTGTCCCTCTGTTTTATCAATTCTTTGTCTGCGTGATCTGCGTGATCTGCGTGAACTCTTTTATGTAAATTCGTATAATTCGTGGACATTTCCCCCATTTGTTACCCACCATATATAGAAGGTCCATGCCTTGCTGCGCAATAGCATCTGATCTGCATCCCAACAACAACCCAACCGGCCAATGGGTTCTCAATGCGGGGCAGTCAAGAGGCGAATACGCCCGGCCCCGGGGGGAAATTACCGTAACCGGCGTACGCTAAACACGATAATCGTCACCCC
>JAGOIS010000052.1:0-6798 GCA_017995495.1 Candidatus Cloacimonadota bacterium | reverse complement strand
TTTCACCTTTTCACGCCTGCTGGAGTCCATGCTCGCTGCGCTCGCTGGACTCCAGCAAGCACAAATAGATTGACAAAATGAGCCTCCGGCTGAGTTTGGCGCGCAATATGCGGCGTCTTCAACGGAAGGTGGAAAGCTCCCCCAGGCAGATCATGGAACGTTTTTCCGCCCTGCGTTGAAAATACCGAGAGGAGAACGAATGCGGACATTTGATGCCATACTTCCATATCTGAAGAAGAGTTATGGCAAAATAGCCGGGGGCATTGTGATGCTGATCCTGGTGGACATCGTGCAGTTGATCACACCGCGGGTGATGCAATACGCCATCGACAGCATCCAGGAACGCAAAATCACCTCCACAGGACTGATCTGGGTGGCCCTGATCATCATCGGCCTGGCCCTGGCGGTGATGGTGCTGCGCTATTTCTGGCGCATCCTGATCATCGGCAATTCATTTACGATAGAGAAGTATCTACGCCAGGATTTTTACAACCACCTGCTGAAGCTTTCGCAGAATTTCTTCAACCGCAGCAAGACCGGTGACCTGATGGCTTACGCCACCAACGACCTGAACGCTGTGCGGATGCTCTTTGGCATGGGCCTGATCGCGGCCATGGACATCGTGCTGATGACGATCGCCAGTTTCAGCTTCATGGGCTCGATCGACTGGCGCCTCACGGGGCTGGCGGTGCTGCCGATGCCCATCCTGACGATCACCATAACCATTTTCGGCAAGAAGATGCACAAGAGCTTCTTCCGGGTGCAGAAGAGCTTTGCCAGCCTCTCCGGCGCCATTCAGGAAAGCATTTCCGGCATCCGCATCATCAAGGCCTTTGGCCAGGAGAAACCCGAGCTGGACAAGGTGGATGAGGTTTCCTGGCAATATGTGCAGGAAAACATCCGCATGGCCAGGATCGCGGGCTTTTTCCACCCCTTCCAGAGCCTGATCATCAGCCTTTCGATGATCATCACATTGTTTTTCGGCGGCCGGGCCGCCATCCGCGGCGACATCACCATCGGGCAGTTCATCGCTTTCTTCCAGTATCTGGGCATGCTGGTCTGGCCCATGATCGCCATCGGCTGGATCGTGGACATGTATCAGAGGGGCACCGCCAGCCTCAAACGCCTGAACGAGATCTTTGAAACCGCGCCCGAGATCGATGACAGCGAGGCCGATGACAGCATCAAAGCCATTCAGGGCAACATCGAAATCCGCGATCTGAGTTTCCGCTATGGGGAAAACCTCCCCCTCATCTTTGACGACATCAGCACCTCCATCTCCGACGGCAAGACCCTGGCCGTGGTTGGCCCCACCGGCTGTGGCAAAACCACCCTGATCGAACTGCTGGTGCGCATCTATGAACCACCCAAAGGCAGCATCCTGATCGACGGGCACATGCTGCACAGAATTCCCCTGAACGTTCTCCGGCGCGACATGGTGCTGGTGCCGCAGGACATTTTCCTGTTCTCGGATTCGATCTCCAACAACATCCGCTTGGGCAGCCCCGAAACCAGCACTGAACAGGTGTTTGAGGCCGCCAAACTCGCCCAGATCCATGACGAGATCATGGACTTTGAGCACAAATTCGACACTGTGATCGGCGAACGCGGCGTGACCCTCTCAGGCGGCCAGAAACAGCGCGTGGCCATCGCCAGAGCCCTCCTCACCAATCCGGAGATCCTGATCCTGGACGACGCCCTTTCCGCGGTGGACACCAAAACCGAACGCTTCATCCTGGAAAAATTGATCGAAACCCGCAAAGGCAAAACCACCATCATCATCGCCCACCGCATCTCCTCCATCCAGCACGCGGACCATATCATCGTGCTGGGCGAGGGAAAGATCACCGAGCGCGGCACCCATGACGAACTGGTCGCCCAGGGCGGTCTTTACCACGAACTATACGAGAAACAGCGCATCCGGGCCCGCTTGGAAGGGGAGGATTTATGATGGGCGGCGGACCGGGCCGTGGCGGCTTCGCGGAAGACGACCTCAAGAACAGAGTTTTCGACAAGCGCCTCTACGGCAGGATGTTGCGCTATCTTCTACCCTATCTCAAGTGGGTGGTTATCTCCTTTCTCATCCTTATGGTGGTGGCGGGGGCGGAACTGGTCCAGCCACTCATCCAGCAGCGCGCCATCGACGATTATATAGTTTCGGATAAGAACATTGCCATCTTTGACAGCAAAGCCGGGATCGACGCTTTCCTGGCCAAATACGAGATCCTGAAGCTCAAGAAACTGGCTGAGGGTGACAAGTTTTTCCTGGTCATCCCCAGCAAGGAAATGAACAAGATCAACCGCACAGACGTTCTGGATCTGCAATCCCAGGGTGTGCTCTCCACCGCCAAGGTGTTTCTGATCGAGGACAAACCCGCAAACGTGGCCATTCTGAACAAATACCTGCAGGAAAATACCAATCCCTCAGGTCAAAAAGGCGGCCTCGAAGGCTGGTTCAGAGTGGGCAACGGCAAGATCGCGCTGCAGCGGGATCAACTGGGCAAGATCCCCGGCAAGGAACGCTTTGAAACGCGCAGCGAAGCCGCGCACAACCTGATCTGGCTGGCCCTGGCCTTTTTGGCGATCAGCATCCTGCGTTTTGTGGCTGGTTACTCCCAGATGGTGATCACCACCACCTTCTCCCAGAAAGCCATGAACGACCTGCGCCACGACGTTTTCGCCCACATGCAGCGTATGCCGGTGCAATATTTCGACAAAAATCCTGTCGGCCGGCTGGTGACCCGCGTCACCAACGACATCCGCGCCATCGACGAGATGCTCTCCTCGGGGGTGATCACCCTCTTCCAGGATGTGCTGATGATCGTAGCGATCGTGGTGCTGATGCTGATCCTTGACTGGAAGCTGGCCCTGATCAGCTTTGTCATCCTGCCGCTGGTCATCTGGGTGATCCGCGAGTTCCGCAAACGCACCCGGGTGCTCTACCGCGAAGTCCGTAAACAACTTGCCGCTCTGAACGCCACTCTGGCAGAGCATATCAGCGGCCAGAAGATCATCCAGCTCTTCAACCAGTATTTCCACAAGAGGGATGAGTTTTCCAGCATCAACCAGCACTACTTCACCACCTCCCTGAAGCAGATGAAGCTGTTCGCATTCTTCCGACCGATCATCCACGTCAGTTCGCAGATCGCCGTCGCCCTGATCATCTGGTACGGCGGCGGCCAGATCCTGCGCAGCGCCATAACCATCGGCTTGCTGATGGCTTTCACGCAGTATATCACCAAACTCTTCCAGCCGATCAACGACTTTTCGGAAAAATTCAACGTACTGCAGGGAGCCCTGGCGGGCGCGGAACGCATCTTCGACCTGATGGACCAGGATCCTGAGGATTACCGCGACTCCTTGGCCGGCGACGCCAAGCTGAAAGGCGAGATCGAGTTCAAAAACGTCTGGCTGGCCTACAATCCAGGCGAGTGGGTGTTGAAAGACATCAGCTTCAAGATCCGGCCAGGAGAGAAGATCGCCTTGGTGGGCCATACCGGCAGCGGCAAGACCTCGATCGTGAACCTGATCCTGGGCATGTATCCCTACCAGAAGGGAGAGATCTTGCTGGACGGCAAACCCCTGGCTCAATACGCCTTGGCAGACCTGCGCAAGAACGTGGGCATAGTGCAGCAGGACGTTTTCATCTTCAGCGGCAACATCAGGGACAACATTGCCCTGAACAACAGCGTTCTCACCCGCGACCAGATCATCCAGGTGGCGAAATACGTGAACGCGGACAAATTCATCAGCAAGCTGCCCCAGGGCTACGACGAACCTGTGATGGAGCGCGGCGCCACCCTCTCCACCGGGCAGAGGCAGCTGATCGCCTTTGCGCGCGTGCTGGCCTACGACCCCTCCATCTTCATCCTGGACGAGGCCACCTCCAATATCGACACGGAAACCGAACTGCTGATCCAGGACGCCCTGGCCAAGCTGATCGTGAACCGCTCTTCGATCATCATCGCCCACCGCCTTTCCACCATCCAGCATGCCGACCGCATCATCGTGCTGCACAAGGGCGAGGTCGTGGAGGAAGGTTCCCACTTCGATCTGCTTGACGCCAAGGGGCTTTATTACGATTTGTACCGGCTTCAATACACATGAGCCAGGCAGCCAAGGCTTTGTCTAAAAACAGATTGGGACGCTATTTCGTCTCCGCCCTTGGAATGGAATTTGCACGTCTTCAATCATAACAGAAAAAACTGATTGACAGAAAATCGCAATCAAGTCTATTTGGATTATTGAGAACATATCCCTTGATTCATAAGGAGGATCAATGAAAACAAGATGGCTGATACTATTGGCCCTAATGCTTGTCACAGCCATGTTTGCCAACGTTACCCGCTACGAATTGGTGGCATGGCAGGAAACCTTTGAAGAAGGAACGGAAGGCTGGACGCATATAGACGGCAGCATTCCACCCAACAACTGGCACGTCTACAGCTACGGCGGAGCCCAGGGTGACGTCTGGTGGATGGGCGATCCCGCCCTCGCCTCCGGATCGGGCATCGGCGGCTATTATAGCGCCCAATATCTGGTTTTGGACACCCCCGCTCAAACCCTTACGTCCGAAAATGCCACGCTAACCTTCAAATTACGTTACAACGTTGAAGACCCGGGTGGAGCGTCAGCGCCCTACACTGGCTGGGATGCCTGCAACGTCCGCGTTTCCACAGATGGCGGAACCACCTGGACACCCATCTCCGGCACCCCCGCCTATAACATCACCAGCGCCTATTCCTTTGGATTCCAGCATGGCGAAGGACCCAACATCCCCGCTTGGGGTGGAGTCCAAGACGATTGGATCGACGCCAGTTTTGACCTGTCCGCCTACGTCGGCCAGAGCGTGAAGATCCGCTTTGCCTTTGGTTCCGACCCGGCTTACGACACTGGTGACGCGCCCGCCATGTTTGGCATGATGGTTGACGATATCGCCTATGGCGGATATACCAACGCTGGCGTCGTCGATGGCCAAATGACCTGGGCCAGCATGGTCCCGGTGGGTGGAGACATCTGGCACCTGGCTGAGGAAGCGGAAGCTCCCTCGCCCACCCACGTCATGCTCTGCCAAAATGAACAGGGCACCTACAACCCCAACATGCTTAACTACCTGGTCAGCCCTCCCATCGAACTTCCCACAGAAGGTGGCGTCCGCGCCGACTTCATGATCAAGGGCGCCTTCACGGACCCCGACGAGTTCCCGGAGGTGGATTACTGGGGCTGGGAGATCTCAGTTAACAATGGCCTCACCTGGTACGCCATGAGCAACCCCTACGGAAACCCGGCTGGATCGAACTACGTCTATTCAGACGCTCCGGACACCTGGTTTTCCATGGTGGAAGCCTATTCACTGGATGGAGACATCTCTCAGTATGCCGGTCAGACCGTCAAGTTCCGCTGGTACTTCCAGAGCGACGCGGATGCAGTTGATGGCATCGGCATCATGATCGACAACGTGACCATCTACAATGAGATCAAGCTCGATCCTCCGCTCAACCTTGAGGCAACTGTTGCCGCCAATGATGTTACCCTGACCTGGCTGCCTTCAGATCATATTTTCCCCAGCTGGTTGCATTATGACGGAGAGAATGCCAATAAATTCGGAACCAACAATGCCCAGGATTTCGACGTTGCCGCCAAGTGGGACGCCATCGGCGATTACGGCATCTTCCCCTATGTGGGCATGTACATCACCAAGTTCAGGTTCTTCCCCGGAGAAGCCAACTGCGAGTATGCCATGCGCATTTGGACCGGAGATGATAACGAAATTGCCTATGAGCAGGCCATTCCCTCACCCACCATCGACGCCTGGAATGAGATTGAACTCACCACCCCGTGGGTGATTCCCGCAGGCACGCAGATGATGGCCGGTTACCGCTGCAACACCCAAACCGGCAGACCTGCAGGATACGATGCCGGTCCCCATATTGTGGGTTACGGAAACTTGATCCGCTGGCAAGGCCAATGGAGAACGATCAACTCCCTAACCTCCGCCGCCAACCTGAACTGGAATATCCGGATCTATGTGACGGATGGGACTGGCAAGGAATTCGTCCTGGGTTACAATCCCTCCACGAATGAATACACCGAGATCGATGACAATGCCGGCCAGACCCGCCTCATCGATGGCTACAAGATCTACTGCGATGGTGCTGAGGTTGGTTCAGTGGGAGCGGATGTGCTCACCTTCACCCACGAAGATGTTCCCGGCGGAATTCACAGCTACGTTGTGAAAGGCGTGCATGGCGAACACCTATCCGAACCTTCAAACGCGGCCGTCGCCTTCGTGATGCCGGATTCGCATGTCGAACTCTCTCATGACGACGGCACCGCCGAGGAAGGCTTCAACGTCGGCTCCACCAAGCAGATGGCGGTGAAACACAGCTACGGCCAATACGTCACCGTCAAATTTGCCAAGGTATTCGTTCACACCCAGGGAACCGCCGGCATCATCGTCCGCGTGTTCGACAACGACGGCACAGGCGGCATGCCCGGCACCCAGCTGGCCCAGCTGCAGTTCCCCGCCGCCAGCGTTGTACCTGGCTGGAACTGGATTACCCTGCCCGCCGGCGTCAACGTTCCTGACGGTGAATTCTACCTCGCCATCATGGAAACCACCAACGCCTCCGCGATCGGCCTGGACACCTCTGCCAATGGCAACAGCTACAAGAAGATCACCGATTGGGAACCTGTCACCAACGGCGAGATCATGCTCCGTGCCATCGTTGAATATGGCACCTCCAGCGATGATCCCATGATCCCGGTGCTCACTCTGGATGCCAACAACTATCCCAA
>JAGOIS010000051.1 GCA_017995495.1 Candidatus Cloacimonadota bacterium | reverse complement strand
GATAGTGATCCTGCTGCTGATCCAGATCGGGGGTTTGGGCATAATGACGGTGTCCACAGCCTTCGCCTTGCTGATGGGCAGAAACATTGATCTGAAGCTGAAGAGTGTGATGAGCCATGTCGTGGGGGGCACCAACAGGGTGAACATCCTCCAACTGCTCAAGAATATTGTGCTTGTAACCTTTGTCTTGGAACTGATCGGGGCTTCGCTGTTGTTTTTCAGGTTCCAATCAGGAAATTCGTTGAGCCGGGCGATCTACCTTTCCTTGTTTCACTCAGTCTCAGCGTTTTGCAACGCCGGTTTCTCGCTGTTTTCAGACAACCTGGCCGGATACCGGGACAACCTGTTGGTAAGTATAACGATCCCTTTGTTGATCATCCTGGGAGGCCTGGGTTTCACGGTGAATATCGACCTGTTCAGATACTTGTTCAAGCGTGACAAGGTCAACAAACTGAGCTTGCATACCAAGATCGTGCTGGTGACCACAGCTTTTCTGATCTTAGGGGGGATGATTGCCTTTTTCGTGATGGAATACTACGGCACAATGAAAGGCTTTGGCATCCATCAACGCCTGCTGAGTTCTTTTTTCCAATCCGTGACAACCCGCACCGCCGGTTTCAACTCACTCGACTTTGGCGCAATGGGCAAGGGAGTGCTCCTGGTGAGCATGATCCTGATGTTCATCGGTGCGTCTCCGGGTTCCACCGGAGGCGGCATCAAGACCACCACCTTTTCCGTGATGGGGCTCACGCTGCTATCCCTGCTCCAGGGCAGAAAGGATATCAGCGTGTTCGGGCGCAGGATTCCAGCGGGGAATTCCAGGGAGGCCTCGGGCTTGATCTTTATCTCGGCCGGTATAGTTTTTTTCATCGTCATGATCCTGATGCAGATCGAGCCTTTTTCATTTGACAAGATCATGTTTGAGGCCCTGTCCGCTTTTGGCACGGTGGGTCTCTCCACGGGTATCACCTCCGGCTTGAGCGCGATGGGCAGGATCCTGATCACCATCCTTATGTACGTCGGCAGGATCGGCCCGCTGACCATGATCTACGCCTTCGCCATCAGAAGCCACAAAACCAATATCAATTATGCCGAAGAAACAATAGCGATCGGCTAAGGGGAATATAATGGCACGTTATGCTGTGATTGGACTGGGACGCTTTGGCATGACCGTGGCCTCGATCCTGGCAGAGAATGGGATGGAGGTTCTGGCCATCGATAAAAACCAGGATTTGGTGGATCAGATCAGCGGCAAGGTCTCCCAAGCCGTCTGCATGGACTCCACTGATGAAAACACACTGCGCAACATGAACCTGAATGAAGTTGACGCCGTGATCATGGCCATCGGCAGCAACATCCAGGAATCCATCCTGAGTTGCGCCATCCTGAAAAAGATCGGCGTGGGGATCATCCATGCCAAGATCGAAAACCATCTGCATGGCCGCATCTTGGAACTCATCGGGGTCAAGCGCACAATCCTCCCGGAGGAGAGCGTCGGCGAGCAACTGGCCAACACGCTGATCTCGAAGCATATCCTCGAATACTACAACCTCACCAGCGGCCACGTGGTGATCGAATTGGTGGCGCCCCAGGAATTTGTGGGCAAATCGCTGCAGGAGCTGGCCCTCCCCACCGGCCGGGGGATAAATGTGATCGCCATCAAATACAATTACCTCACCGTGACCGACGAGGGCAAGAACAAGGTGGAACAGAGATTGAATGACATGCCCGGCGCCAACGACGTGATCAACGAAGGGGATGTGCTGATGCTGATGGGCAGGAAAAACGCCATCGACTCCCTGATCCGGGACGTTGCGAACAGGAGGGACCTGCTGTGAAACATTCGATAAGCAAACGCTACCATCTTGCCATCGCCGTCCTGATGGGACTGATACTGCTGGAGACAGCCTTGCTGTTGATAATCATCAGCCGGGGGACTGATTTGGCCACCATGGTCAACGATCTGCAAACCACCCTGATTGTCTCGGTTTTGGTGATTTTTGTTTGCGGGGTGGTTGTTTACAACCTTATCCCGGTGATGCTCAGGAAATCTCTGAGCCGTACGGCCAAGATCGTCAGCGAGATTGCCCATGGCAATTACGAGGTGGATATCGACGGCGAACTGGCGGCCCATGCCGGAGACAGGGACGTGGAACCTCTGTTGGAAGGGCTGAAGTCAATGTTGCGCAGCATCCACGGTTTCGACCTGGCCAAGGAAAACAAGATCTACGAGCATGACCAGCGCATCAAGCAGGTGATCAATCTGCTGCCCCAAGGGGTCCTGATCGCCCTCAACAATGGCGATATCAACTATTGCAACGACGCCCTCCGGCGGCGCTACCCCGTGCTCAATGAGAGCATCAACATCCGCGACCTGAAGCTGAAAAGCGAATTTGACCAACGCATTTTTCAAAAGATCCTCGACTCCCTGCGTTTTGGCGACAATCTCTACGACAGCAGGATACCTGATAACGATTACCAACGCCTGTCCACGCTCAACGGCGCCATCGTGCGCAACGCCCGCGGCGAATGCATTGGCGGAGTTTACACACTTGTCTTCACGGAGCATGCAAAACAGGATTAAGGTCGTTTTCGACAAAGACGAATCAGACCGTCTGGACAGATATCTGGTCGATCTGCGCATCCAGGAGCTCTACAGCCGCAGCTTCATCGAGAGGCTGATCGAGGAAGACCGCGTGCTGGTGAACAAGATCCCGGTGAAGAAGAGCTATCTGCTGACCAAGGGCGACGAAGTGGACGTATCCTTGCCGGAGCTTGAGCCCAGCGAGGTTGTGCCGCAAAACATCCCTCTGGATGTGGTTTATGAGGACGACGATCTGGCCGTGATCAACAAAGCGGCAGGAATGATCGTCCATCCAGGCTACGGAGCCTCCGACCAGACCTTGGTAAACGCCATCGTTTTTCGCTGGAGGGAAGACCTGTCCAGCGGCAGGGAGGCCAACCGTCCAGGCATAGTCCACAGGCTGGACCGGGGTACTTCCGGACTGATGATCATCGCCAAGAACGACCCAGCCCAGAGTGCCCTCAACGACATGTTTGCCCGCCGGGAGATCAAAAAGACCTATCTGGCGGTCACATGCGGGATCCCCGACCCAGGAGAGGACAGCATCGAGAGCAATATCGGGCGCAGTCTCAGCAATCCGCGCAAGATGTGCGTCACCCCGGAAGGTCGCTGGTCCCTCACCACCTACAAGGTTATCAAATACTACCACTGCTTTTCCTTGGTGAAGGTGAGGTTGGAAACCGGCAGAATGCATCAGATCAGAGTGCATTTTGCGGACCGCAACCTGCCCCTTTTGGGCGATCTGCTCTATAACACACGCCGGCAGGTGCATGCCTTGGTGCCGGAAAACATGAAACGCAAGGTGACCGAGCTGCTCACCACCCATCTGCTGAGACAGGCCCTGCACTCCTGGCGTTTGCAATTTGTGCAGCCCCTTTCCGGCCGACCCCTGGACATCATGGCCGATCCGCCCCAGGACATCAATTACACCCTGGCCTGGCTGGAAAAGTATTTTGGGATTGACACGGACACACGTGATCTAAATTCGATCCTGAACGAAAATGAAGAGTGGTGAAAATGACCGAGACACAAGCCAGAAAGCCTTTCTGCACCGTCGATGAAGCAATCGTAGCCATTGCCGCGGGTGAAATGCTGATCGTGGTTGACGACGAGAACCGGGAGAACGAGGGTGACCTGCTGATGGCGGCTGACGCCGTCACGCCCTCCCAGGTGAATTTCATGATCTCCCACGGCAAGGGACTGCTGTGCGTGCCCATGGAAGCAGCCACCCTCCAGCGCCTGGACCTGCCCCTGATGACCAGACACAGCAACGATCGCCACGGCACCAAGTTCACCATTCCGGTGGATGTGAAAGAGGGCACCACCACAGGCATCTCAGCTTCCGAGAGGGCCAAAACCATCCTCGCTTTGGCCGATCCAGCCAGCCAGCCCGAAAATTTCATGCGCCCCGGCCACATTTTCCCGCTCTGGGCAGAAAACGGGGGAGTCCTCAAACGGGCCGGACACACCGAGGCTGCGGTCGATCTGGCCAAACTGGCCGGCCGCGCTCCTATGGGCGCCATTTGTGAGATCATCCGCGAAGACGGGGAAATGGCCCGCCTCGACGACCTTATCCCCTTTGCCGCCAAACACGGGCTCAAGATCCTCACCATCGCCGAGTTGATCAACTACCGCCGCCACCGCGAAAAGCTGGTGGAGTGCGTCTCCCGCGCCAAGCTGCCAACTCCCTACGGAGAATTTGACATCCTCACCTATATCAGCACCGTTTCCGACGAATACCACCTCGCCCTTGTGCTGGGGGAGGTCCGCTCCGCAGACGATGTGCTGGTGCGGGTCCACTCTGAATGCCTCACCGGCGACGCCCTCCATTCCATGCGCTGTGATTGCGGCGAACAGCTTAAACGTTCTTTTGAACTTATATCCGCAGAGGGACGGGGAGTTATTCTCTATATGCGCCAAGAGGGGAGGGGCATCGGCCTGGTGAACAAACTGCGGGCCTACCATCTCCAGGATGAGGGGATGGACACCGTGGAAGCCAATCTGGACCTCGGGTTCCCCGCCGACCTGCGTGATTACGGGATCGGCGCCCAGATCCTCAAGGATCTCGGCCTTAAAACCATCAGGCTGCTCACCAACAACCCCAAGAAGATCATCGGCCTGCAGGGTTACGGACTCCAGATCTCCCAGCGCGTGCCGATCGAGATCCCCGCCCGCGAAACCAATCTCGAGTATCTGCAAACCAAAAAGAACAAGATGGGACACATCCTGAATCATGTGTAGCCCAAGATTTTTCCCGTCTCTGGACTGAGGAGGTCCGATGCTGTTTCTCAAATCCCTTCTGTTCATCGTCCTCAATGTGGGCATCGGCCTGCTGTTGGTCTATTTCGGCAAGTGGTTTCTGTTCAATCCCCGGCAGAGCAAGTTCTTGGGGATGCGTAATCCCCTCACTCCCGGTTTCTTGGTGCGCAAACGGGACTGGGTGTTCAACAAGGCCCGAGACCTGCTGCACGATTATCTGGAACAGGCCGGCAACGCCAACATTAAGACCGGCTACCTGTTCAACATCGAAGAGCAGGTGCGCCAAAAGGTCTGGGAGCAAACTTCATTCGTGGATGGCTGGCCACTGCTGCCAGGAGGACTCAAGGAAAGGATCCGCGAAGCCGCCGCTGCGGCCGTGAAGGGCATTGCCGGCAAAGTTTTCCGCAAGACCGTGCCCCATCTCATCGAACAGTGGCGCCTGGAACACCGCATCGACGAATTTGACGACCAGTTCAACCTGGAATTTCTCTATAACAACTTCCGCCAATACCTCTATGTTCCCCTGCTGAAGATCGTTGCGGGCATCAACCTCGTCTTTGGCATCATGAACATGGTTCTCTTTCTCATCCTCGCCTGAATGGGTTGGCAAGGTTATAATGTCTGCACAGGAACCCTGTTGGATCAGGAGCAGATACTTTAAACAAAGACAGATCAGGAACACGTAATGGACGAATATAACAACCGGATCCCCCGGACCCTGCCGGTGCTGCATATCAACAATGTGGTGATGTTTCCCTATTTGCTTATGCCACTGGTGGTTACAGATGAAGAATCCAGGCTGGTCATCGACCACGCCCTGGCCCATGATAAAACGATGGCCTTTTTCCTCGACAAGGAAAAATCCGGCCCCAACGACATCGGCCTCAACGAGACAGGCACCGCCGTCACCATCCTCAGGATGCTGCGCAACCAGGATGGCTCGATCAGCCTGCTGCTGCAGGGAACCTCGCGCATCCGCCTCCAACGCGCCGTTCAGCGCGAACCCTTCATCATGGTGGATGTGGAGAGCGTTTCCGAACAAACTGTGGAAGACACGGAGATCCATGCCTACCGCACAATAGCCATCGAGCTGATGGAAAAGATCGCCAGCGAAAGCACCATCCTCAACAATGAGATGATCGCCGGGCTCAGCAACATCAAACAATCCGGCCGTGTGGCCGACATCATTGCCGGAAACCTCGACCTCCAGATCGAGGACCGCCAGATCATCCTCGAAACCATCGACCTCAAAAAACGCTTCAAACACCTGAACAACTGCCTCGCGGAGATGATCCGCCAGATGAGGCTGGAAAACACCATTCGCAGCAATATCCAGCTCGAAATGAGCGAGGACCAGCGCCGCTACTACCTCCGGGAGCAGATGGACGCCATCCGCAAGGAACTGGGCGAAAGCGACGAAGTGAGCAAAGAAGTGCTCAAATGGCGGGAACTGATCGAAAAGAACCAGCTTCCGGACTATGTGGAGGAGGTGGCCCTGGAGGAGCTTGAACGCCTGGCCACGATGCAGCCCGCTGCCAGCGAATACGCTGTCCTCAGGAATTACCTGGACTGGATCGTGAACATCCCTTGGACCAAATACAGCAAGGACCGGCTGGACCTGCCCAAGATAGAAAAGATCCTCTCCCAGGATCACTTCGATCTGGAAAAGCCCAAGGAACGTGTGCTGGAATACATAGCTGTAAAGAAACTCAAGGGCAGCCTCAAGGGTCCGATCCTTTGTTTCGTCGGCCCACCCGGCACCGGCAAGACCTCGATTGGCAAATCTGTAGCCCGGGCCCTCAAACGCAAGTTCATCCGCATGTCCCTGGGCGGGATCCACGATGAGGCGGAGATCCGCGGACACCGCCGCACCTACATTGGCGCCATGCCTGGCAAGATCATGATGGAGATCAAGCGCCAGGGCACCGCCAATCCGGTTTTCATGCTCGATGAGATCGACAAACTGGGACGCGATTTCCGCGGCGATCCAGCCTCCGCCTTGCTGGAAGTGCTCGATCCCGAACATAATCACAGCTTTGTGGACAACTATCTGAACCTTCCCTTCAACCTGTCTGAGGTAATGTTCATCACCACAGCCAATTCCCTGGATACGATCCCTCCTGCCTTGCGTGACCGCATGGAGATCATCGAATTCACCAGCTATCTGGAAAATGACAAGGTCCAGATAGCCCGCCACTACCTCATTCCCAAGGAAAAGGACGCCAACGGCCTTGCCGATCACCGCGTCACCTTCCGCAAATCCGCCCTGCAGGAACTCATCCGTTATTACGTGCGCGAGGCTGGAGTGCGCAATCTGCAAAGGCGGATCAGCTCCATCTACCGCAAGATCGCCCGCGAAATAGCTGGCGGTGACATCCGCGACCGCGTGATCGACGCCAAAGCCATCAGCCAATACCTCGGCCCCCGCAAATTCAGTTTGGAGCTGGCCAACCGCAAACCCGAGGTGGGGATCGCCACCGGCCTTGCCTGGACAAGTTACGGAGGCGAGATCCTTTTCTGCGAAACCACCCGCATGCCCGGAAAGGGAGCCATCATACTCACCGGCCTCTTGGGTGAGGTGATGAAGGAATCGGCCCGGATCGCCCTCAGCCATCTGAAGGCAAATTACCAAAAATACGGGATCAATCCCCGGGAGCTTGAAAAATACGATCTGCACATCCACTTCCCCTCTGGCGCTGTGCCCAAGGACGGGCCTTCAGCCGGGATCACTCTCACCACAGCCCTGGCCTCGCTGTTCACCGGACGCAAGGTGAAACACGACCTCGCCATGACCGGCGAGATCACCCTCACCGGCAAGGTGCTGGGCATCGGCGGCCTCAAGGAAAAGGTCCTCGCAGCCAAACGCGCCGGCATTTCCCAGCTCATTCTGCCCCGTGAAAACGAGGAAACCATCAGCGACTTTCCCCCGGACATCCTGGCTGGGATGCAGATCACCTGGGTGGACAACGTGGAGGATGTCCTTGACCTCGTGCTCCTGCCCGCGGCCAAGCTGACTCCCAAACAAGGTAAGGCAGCCCCGGCAAAGGCCTGATGGACCGCTTTCCGAACATTCTCATCCTGCTTGACCTCCCCCGGGACTACATTCCCAAGGCGGAGTTTGTGCTGAGGACCTTCTGCGACATTCTCCGCCTGCACCCCCAGTTCGTTTACGGGGAAAGGATTGAGGGTGTTCATCTCTATTACGGGCCGGACATCGAACGCGAGTTCCCCATCAAGATCCATTTCGACCCTGCCACGCCGGCCTTTTTCGAACGCCTCGAGCTCTATCCCCTGGATCAGGTGGATTTCTGCCTCTACCAGGGCGAATACATCCCCTTCCTCTTTTCCCGCCCCGGCGCGGTTTTTGCCATCGCGGAGAGGGCCATGTCCTTCAGGAAGGACATCGTGGCCGGCGCTTTCTATTTCCTCACCTGCTGGCACGAATACATCCTCGGCCTCCATGGCGAACAGCGCGGCAGGGTGGATTTCCAGGAATCGTTGCAGTATCGCTGGGATTTCACGGACATCCCCGTGGTCGACGTCTATAGCCAGATGCTTCTCTACGCGATGGAGCGTGCCCTGCCCCAGTTCATCCGCGAGATAGTCTGGAACGGTGAAAGCAGCTTTGCCGTATCCCTCTCCCACGATGTGGACTATTGGAACTACTGGGCCGGCACCCAGAAGGCGGACACCCTCAGATACAACCTTCGCACCTGGTATAAACGCCCCATGGTGGCCACTTTCAAGATCCTCGGCCACACGCTGCACAAAAATCTCATCCACAACCCCCGCCGCCAAATCCGCTGGATAGTCCAGAGGGAAAGGTCGCTGGGCGTGAAGGCCACCTGGTTTCTCTTTGGTAAGGACGATTTTCCCGACAAGCGCCAGAACTACATCTCCAATCCCAAGGTCCTCCGCCGCCTGAAGGAAGTGCTGGCCGGGGAGGAAGTGGGGCTCCACGGCAGCCCGGGATCCGCCTTTGACGGGGAGGTCCTCCGCTCGGAAATGGACAGGCTGCGCCAGGCCGGATTTGAGGTGCGGGGTTACCGCTCCCACTACCTGCATTTTGATTATCAAAAAAGTTTCCGCATCCTCGAAAACGCCGGTATCGAGTACGATTCCACTCTCGGCTACTGGGAAAACATTGGTTTCCGCGCCGGGATCTCGCTTCCTTTCCATCCGTTCAACATCGCTGAAAACCGCCCCTTCCGCGTGCTGGAGATACCCCTCATCGTGATGGACACCACCCTGCATTCTACGCGCGCCATGAACATGAATCCCCTCTCGGCCTGGCTAACCCTCCGCCGCCTGATCGCCATGGCCGACACTTATCGCTCCCACCTCTCCCTTCTTTGGCACAACAACACCTTCGATCCCATCGACT
>JAGOIS010000050.1 GCA_017995495.1 Candidatus Cloacimonadota bacterium | reverse complement strand
TGGGAATGGTGCTGGGACTGGTATGACAGCGGTTATTACGCCAAGAGCCCGGGCCCTGACCCGCGCGGGGCGGGCTCGGGCTCGTACCGCGGGCTGCGGGGCGGTGCCTGGTACAACTACGGCAGCCACTGTCGGGTTGCCAATCGCTACAACAACATTCCCGACAACGGGGACTACAGCAACGGCCTGCGTTTAGCCAGGGCTGTCTTTTGATCGGGCTTTGGCGCTTTGGCCTTTGGCCTTTGGTTTTTTCAAAGCTGGTGAGGAATTGAAGGACGTTAAAGTAATCAATGATACTTATCAGCTGCTTAAGTGGTTGTTGCCGATCATAAGCAAGTACCCACGCAATTTTCGATACAGCCTGGGAGTAAGAATTGAAAACAGTTTGTACGAACTACTCGAATTTTTACAAACAGCATATCACAGCCAAGAAAAACTTAAGCATCTGGCAGCCGCGAGCAACAAGCTGGAACACATGCGTTTGCTGATCAGGCTGTCGCATGAGATGCATCTGTTTGACAGCAAGATACATCACGCGCTGATAGAGCAGATGGAGAACATAGGAAAACAAGTCGGGGGTTGGATGCGTTCCATATAGAGGGTTGCAATGAAAAGAGAAGGATTTCTGTACGAGAAAATATGCACTTGGGATAACCTTCTTTGGGCTTACAGAATGGCCAGGAAAGCCAAAAGGGGTTTGAGTGTTGAAGCTTATTCCTACAACTGGGAATACGAGCTGTATAAAACACAGCAAGGCCTGCTAAACGAGAACTACCAGTTTGGCGAGTATCATCAGTTCAAGATCCATGAACCCAAGGAGCGGGTGATAACCTCGGCTCCATTTCAGGACAGGGTGGTGCATCACGCCATCTGCAACGTGATCGGTCCGGTTTTGGACAGACCTTTGGTTGTGGACAGTTACGCCTGCAGGAAAGGCAAAGGCATGCACCGGGCGGTGAAAAAAGCGTTCTATTGGTATAAAAACAGCCAGTATCACTATCGGCTGGACATCAGGAAATTCTACTACAACATCGACCATGGCCTACTGATGGATATGCTGGCCAGAAAGATCAAGGACCCCAAGGTACTCAGCTTGTTGAGGCGACTGCTGGAAACTCATGACGATGGCATGGATCACTATACTCCGTTTCCCGGCGATGATGTGCTGGATATGATCAGATCGCGGGGCCTGCCCATCGGAAACCTGACCAGCCAGATTCTGGCAAATTTCTACTTATCCGGGTTGGACCATTTCATCCGGGAAAAGCTGCGTCTGGTGAAATACGTGAGATACATGGATGACATCATTGTGTTTGGAGATAATAGAAACGATCTGCACAGAGCCAGGGAACTCATTCTCGAAGAACTGGCCAGGATCAGACTGCATCGCAATGAGAAAAAGGACTGCATTGGCAACAACAGCCAGGGTGTGGATTTTTTGGGGTTCAGGCTGGTTGGCAACTCGATCCGGGTGCGGAACCAAAACCTTTGCCGGTTCCGCCGGAAAATGAAAGCGAAAAGCAGGGACCACAGTATCGTACTGAGCAAGCTGCTGTTGAGTTACAACGGACATTTGGGTTATCTTTTAGGAGGCCATAGCAAGAGGATCTGCAACAAAATTCTGGACGATATTGTTTTTCAAAACAGCCAGCGTAAATGGAAGCTGGTGGTGTAATATGGGCAAAAAACACAAACCTGAGCTGCGGGGCGGTTCCTGGAACAACAACGACAACAACTGTCGGGTTGCCAATCGCAACAACAACAATCCCGACAACAGGAACAACAACAACGGCCTGCGTTTAGCCAATGCTATTAATACAGCCAGAACCGGTGAAACGAACTTTTACCGGGTGCGCGAACAAACAGCCCAGTTTTTTGCCCGGATGCCTTGGGCATCGAATGATTTTCTTAAGGTTAGTAGGGCGATCCTGTCTCGAACACCCGATTATTTGGAAATGATTATCTTGACAAGAAAGGTAATAGTAGTAGGAATGCATTGAGTATCAGATTTGTGAGGATTCATGAAAAGACTTATGCTCTGTATGCTGTTGCTCCTGGCCGCGGCGCTGCTGTCCGCGGATCTGCGCGAGGAAGCCGTTGCCCTCAAGAACTGGCTGGCCGCCCCCTTCGATTCCAGCTACCTGGAAGCGGAACGGGACCAAGTGCTTTCCACGCTGCAAAACCCGCTGAAAGGGGAATTTGAGACCAGCGCCCAGTTCGAGCAACGCAAAAAGGACCTGGGCAACCAGATCAAGGCCATCCAGGCGGAATACGCCCAAAAGATCCAGGACGCCCGGAACGCCCATGACGCCCGGAATGCGGCTCTGCGCAAGAATCTGCAGGAGCGGTTGGCGCAATCGCGGGAGACGGTGGTGCTACAAGGCACTCTGGGGGCCTATGACGCGGATGCCCAAAAGTACCGGGTCAGCATCCCGGAGCGCGCTTTCGACATCGTGGTGCCCCTGGCCAAGGGTCCGGAGGTAAAGCAAGACTTTTCCCGCTATGAGCTGAAGGTTACCCGGCAACTGGACGAAAACCTGCAATGGAGCTATCTGGAGGCGCAACTGGCCGGGCCGGGCGGCACTTATTCCTCCACCGACAGGGCTCCGGCCCTGGCTGGCACCAGCCCTGCCGGAGCCATCGTTCCGCCGGTGCTGTCAGCGGTGGTCACCTTCAGCGAGCCAGGCGGCAATGACATGCTGGACGCGGAGGAGACCGCCCGGGTGGGCATCACGGTCAAAAATAGCGGCAAAGGCAGCGCCTGGATGGTGGAGGCCAGATTTGACCTGGGAACAGCCTTCGGGATCAGCTACCCCAACAGCGTCTATTTCGGCGAGATCAAGCCCGGGGAGCAGGTCAGCAAGGACCTGCAGCTGATAGCCGGGATGGAGCTCAGGGACGCCCAGGCCTCCCTGAACATCCGCTTCAGCGAACAAAACGGCTTTCCTCCGGATGATAAGGTTATCAGTTTTTCCACCCGTGCTCTGCTGCCGCCGGAACTCTACATAGCGGATATCGGCATCGACGACTTCAGCAAGAACGGCAGGATCGAGACCTCCGAACCGGTTGAGGTGCGCGCCCGGATCCACAACCGGGGACGAGGCACAGCCCAAAATGTAACCGCTCAGATCGTCACTGGCGAGGGGGTTTTCCTCTACGGGGAAAGCCCAGACAGGACCTTTAATTTGGGCAACATGGAGCCCGGTGACTACCGTGATGTGGTCTTCAACATCATCACCTCCAAAACAGCCACCAAGCTGGACCTGAGGCTGGACCTCAAGGAAAGCCGGACCCAGTTCAGCAAACTGGACCAGCCTCTGAACCTGGCCTTCAACCGGGTGGAGCGCACCGCTGACCAGATGGTGGTGCAGGGCCGGGAGAGCAATCTGCCCATAGGCACAGCGCCGGCCCTGGCTGTGGACGTGGACCAGGACATCCCGGAGCATGGCAAGCCCCAGAAGAACCGTTGGGGCGTGATCATCGGCATCCAAAACTACCGTAACGTGCCGCAGGTGGAATACGCCAGGCGGGACGCGGAATTCATGTTCGATTACTTTCAGAAGGTGCTGGGCATCCCCGCTGAGAACATCTATGTGAAAACCGACGACGGAGCCACCCTGGGCGAATTCCAGGCCATTTTCAACCCCAGGGGCTGGCTGGACAAGAACGCCAATAAAAAGGACAACGAGATCTTCATCTATTACAGCGGCCACGGGGCACCGGACGCCGCCGGCAGCGAAGCCTTCCTGCTCCCCCACGACGGCAACCCCAATTTCCCCGCCAACACCGCCTATCCCCTGCAGCAGCTCTACACCAACCTCGGCAACCTCAAAGCCAGGCAGGTGAACATCTTTCTGGACAGCTGCTTCAGCGGCGGCACCCGCGCCAACGAGATCATCCTGGCCGGCGCCAAGCCCGTCTTCATCAGTCCGGAACTGCCCTCAGTGGCGGCCAACGTCACGGTGTTCTCCGCCGCCACAGGTTCCCAGGTGGCCAGCTCCTATCCGGACATGCAGCACGGCCTCTTTTCCTACTACCTGATGAAAGGGCTGCGGGGCGAGGCTGACGCCAACGACGATAATAAGATCACCCAGGGAGAGCTGAACAACTATCTGCGCGAAAACGTGGGCTCCCGGGCCCGCCGGATGGGACGCGAACAGGATCCCCAGCTGCAATCCGGATCACCGGAGCAGGTGCTGGTGCAGTGGTGATCAGTCTTCCCCGTTCTTTGGCCTGGCTGGCAGGCCTGGCGCTGATCCTGGCAATGTCCGGTTGCGCCGGAAATGGTGGAGCGGAAGCGGGTCAGGGTTCGGAGGCAGCCCACTCCTCCAGCCGGGCGGAAGATGCTTTCGCCGTAATGGAGGGAAAGCAGGAGACGCAGACTGGTCTCACGCCGGCCGGCCGCGGATCAATAAGCACAGAGACGGTTACAGCCGGAGCTTCCGGCGAAATCCGGGTGCGCGTGGTGGTGGACACCTTCAGGGTTTTCAACGACTCCGTATCCCTGCAACAAGCCCGGGAACAAACCCTGGCCTTCGCGCGCGAAGTGGCGCTCCAAAAATCCTTGCCGGTGGATGTGACCATCAACACCCTGTTCACGGACATGTATGTGGAACGCAATGCCAATTTTGACGAGCAGGCGGCCAAAAGCATCTTCATGCTCTCATCCTCGGCCGGGCGGTTCCAATCGGAAAAAGTGCTGGAGGAGTATCCTGTCTTCGATCAGGCCTCCCACAGCCTGCGCTATCACATCCGTTACCAGGCTGAGGTGATCCGCCTGCCCCGGGCTTACAACTCCGCCTACGACCTGAAGGTGAGCCTCAGCAACACCCTGCTGCGGGATGGGGAGAGGTTTGAAGTAGCCGCCACCGCCAACAGCGACGGCTGGCTCTACATCTTCGATTTTCTGCCCGACCAGAGTGTTACCCTGGCCTTTCCCACCCGGCTCTTTCCGGACAACCGGATCGAAGCCTGGGAGCCCTGGCGGCAGCAACTGGCGGCTGCCATCCTGCCCGATCGCGATGTCTGCGTCGAAACCCTCTATTTCGTCTTTTCCGCTGACCCCATTTCCGGCTGGGAGGATTTCTGCGCCAACGTCAGCCCCAGTGATTACGCCCTCAGCGGCGGCGAAGACAGTTTCATCCAGTTCCAAACCTGGCTGGGCCGGGGCGACCCCTCCAAGCGGGTGGAAAAGCTGGCCCAGTTGCATATCTACAAATGAGTTAAAAAATCCGCCGGAGGCCCTGACTGAGGGCCGCCGGCAAAAATGGAGGATAATATGAGATCAGTCAAATGGACCCTTGTCATCACCGCCCTGCTGCTGGTTTTGGCCGCCTGCAGCAGCAACATGACGGGCGAACAGGAAATCAGCTATCCCCAGTGGTGGAACACCCAGGACGACGCCAACAGCGTCTGCTCCTACGGCATGGCCACCAAGGAAAGCCAGACCATGTCCATGGACGCCGCCAAAGCCAATGCCCTGGCCGAATCCGCGCGCTACGTGGAAACCGAGGTCAAGAGCATGCTCAAGAACTATGAAGAGGAAGCCGGGGTGACCAACCCCCAGGTGCTGGCCCTTTCCCAAAACGTGGTGAAGGTGATTTCCAACGCCACCTTCAGCGGCGTGCTGCCCGGCAGCATGATGACCCGCAAGACCGTGGAAAAGGGCGAAACCCGCTACACCACCTACGCGCAGATGAAAGTGCCGAAGGTGGAGATCAACCGCAACCTGATCGAAAATATCCGCAACGAAGAAGCCCTCTACAACCAGTTCAAGGCCTCACAAGCCTTCCAGGAACTGGAAGGGGAATTCGCGGAATAACAGGCGCGGCCTCAGTTTGGCCGGGATGACGTTGTGCCGGTATTGCCAAACCCGAGTCCCCGCCCAAAAGCGCCGAAACCTTGCCCCTGGCTTGCCTCTCACAAGATACCCACACTTCAGGCGAAGATTTGGCGGGAGGCCCAACCGGGGCCAACCTTGTCAAAATAGGATGGAAGCGAAAACCTCACCTGAAGCGACCAGAATATGGCAAACATGAAGAAAGCCCTGTCCCTGCTGGCCCTGCTGCTGGCCTGCGGCCTGCTCCCGGCCCAGAAAGTTACGAATGTGCGCGTGGCGCAGGACCCGGCGCTGAGGTATTACAAGATCAGCTTCGACCTCAGCGGCAAGGCGAATGAACTGTATCAGATCAAGGTTGTGCCCCATAAGGCAGGCAGGGAACTCAGCAAGCTGCGCTATCTGAGCGGGCAGGGGATCACGCAACCATGCTCCCCCAGCAAGGACCTGCAGATCTTCTGGGAGCCGATCCTGGAAGGCCAGGAACCGGAAGGTTGGCAATTCAGGTTATCCGCTATACCGGCACCTTGGGTACTCGTGGAGGGCGGCAGCTTCCAGATGGGTTCCAATGATGGCTATAGTGACGAAAAACCGGTGCACCAGGGGGCTGTTTCCTCATTCTGGATAGGCAAGTACGAAATAACCCAGAAGGAGTGGCAGGAAGTGATGGGCTCGAACCCTTCCAACTGGAAAGGCGACAATTTGCCGGTGGAAAATGTAAGCTGGTACCAAGCGGTGGACTACTGCAACAAACGTAGTGTGAAGGAAGGTCTCACCCCCTGTTACAGCGGCAGCGGGGCCGGCATCACCTGCAACTGGAGCGCCAGCGGCTACAGGCTGCCCACCGAGGCGGAGTGGGAATTCGCCGCTCGGGGAGGCAAGCTGAGCAAGGGCTACATATATTCCGGCTCCAACGACCTCGGCTCGGTGGCTTGGTACGATGGCAATTCCGGCAGCCAGACCCACAGCGTGGGCGGCAAGGCTGCCAACGTACTGGGGATATTCGATATGAGCGGCAACGTCTGGGAATGGTGCTGGGACTGGTATGACGATAGCTATTACGCCCAGAGCCCGGGCTCTGACCCGCGTGGGGCGGGCTCGGGCTCGTACCGCGTGCTGCGGGGCGGTTCCTGGAACTACGACGGCAGCCTCTGCCGGGTTGCCGATCGCCGCAACAACGATCCCGACTACTGGAACAGCGACAACGGCCTGCGTTTAGCCAGGGCTGTCTTTTGAACGGGCTTTGGCGCTTTGGCCTTTGGCCTTAGGCACTTATCAGCGCAGCCGAGCGAAACTCGCGATTTGATCGATTTCGCCTCAAATATGGCTTAAGCCTACACGGAGCCAGGATGGACAAGCACTGGGAAACTGTAGTCCCACCGATGGCTGGCTCCGGGCATCGCTGGGAGGCCATCATACCATGGGTGGAAGTGTCATGATCCAGGAGGAAGAGGTGTCAGTCTCCCCGCAGCAGGGGCAGGAAGTTCAGCTGGAAATCAGCGGCCAGCTTGTTGCCGCTGATATCCGCGGCGGAGACGGTGAGGAGGTAGGAGCGGTAGTTTTGCAGGGGCTGGTTGGGTTTGATGGTATAGGATGAAGTGTTTTCGCCCCTGAGGGTGAAGGGTATTTCCTTATTTGATTCCGCGGCCTTGAGGGTGGCTTTGAGCGCGGAGGCGGGGATGATCTCGGAAAAGTTGATCTGCAGCACTGGCTCGAGGGTGTTCACCGAAGTGCCGTTGCGGGGAGAGCTGGACAGCACAAGCGGCGGAGTGGTGTCGGCGACTGGAGAAGAGATGAACTCAGCCTGGTCAAGCGCCTGGGTGTTTCCCCTGGCGTCGCGGGCGCCGCGGACCTCGACCCTGTAGGTTTTGGCTGCCTGGGCCGCGGTGAGCAGGGTGAACCTGTCGCCGGCGAGGCTGGAGATGAGGATGGGCAGTTCTGTTTGGGTGGCGGTATCCAGCAGTTTGACGCTGGCGTAGCCGGCCACAGGTTCGGAAAAGATGAGCTCGACTTCGCGTTGGTGGCGGGCTTGGACCTGCCTGATCACGGGCCGGGTGCTGTCAGCCGAGGCCAGATGGACATCCAGGCTTTGGGAGCGCTGCAGGTTGACCCTGCTTTCGAAGAAGGGTTCAATGCCCGGGTCGTGGCGGTTGTTGCGGTCCTTGTCGATGTAGGCGCGCAGCAGATAGACTGCGGGGTTGAGGGTTTCCAGGGCGTAGGTGGAACCCCGGGACACCGTGCTGAGCACGTTCAGCGAATCCGCGGAAAGCAGCCTGAACTGCACGGGGAAGGCGGCATCGGCCTCGTCGTCGCTGGTCACCGCGCCGGAGAGCCGCAACTGGTTGAGGTTTCCGTGGGCGAAGACCAGGGTCTGGGGTTCCAGGGGTGAATTGCCGCGGATGTCCTTGAGGCGGGTGCTGACGGTCACATAGTAGTTGGTGTCCGGCAGCAGGTCCTCGTTGAAGCGGATGAGCAGGGTGCTCTTGTCCACGCTGATCTTCTTGTTTTGAACCGGAGGATAGATATAAACTGCCTGGGTGACGGAGCTTTTGTCCAGGGGTTTGGAAAAGTTGATCTCGATGCGCCCATCTGCTATCTGGCCAAATTCGGAGGGCAGGGAACTGAGGATGGAGGGGCGGTCAACGTCCTCGGGTCCGCCGGTGGGGGCTTTTTTGCTGCCGCAGGAAAGCAGCAGCAGCGGGATCGTGAGCAGGAAAGTGAGCTTAATAACCTTTTTCATAGAGGCTTTCCAGGCTCAGGGAGCCGGTTTTGTGGAGCGCGCGGATGTATTTGCCCAAGACGTCGTATTCCAGGTTGACCGCGGCGCCAGGGGCAAGCTGGCCGAGGTTGGTGGTTTGCCTGGTGTGGGAGATCAGGGCCACGCTGAAAGAGGAGGAGGCCAGCTCCGAGACGGTGAGGCTGACCCCGTTTACGGCCACCGAACCTTGGGGGACCAGAAGTTCCCGGTCACGGGGTTCAAGGGAGAAGCGCAGCCAGGTGGTGGAGCCTTTGGTGCTGGTTTGCAGTAGTTTCGCCACGCGGTCGATGTGGCCCTGCACCCAATGTCCGTCCAGGCGGTCACCCATTTTGAGGGCCTGCTCCAGATTGAGCAGGGTGCCAGCGTTCCAGCTTCCGGCGGTGCTCTTGGCCAGGGTTTCCGCCATCACCTCCACCTCGAAGCCGGCTTCGGAAAACCGGATCACGGTGAGGCATATTCCGTCGCAGGCTACGCTGGCGCCTTCCTTGGGGGGAGAAAACGAGGCGGGACGTTGGATGGAGACGATCCTGGAGCCAGCGGAGGGAACGACCCTGAGGACTTTGGCTGTGACCTCGATGATGCCGGTGAACATGTTAAACCGGGTAGCGCCGCTTCCAGGCGTTGGAAAGGGTGAGCATGCTGCTGTATTCAAGGTCGCCGCCGAAGGGGATGCCGGTG
>JAGOIS010000049.1 GCA_017995495.1 Candidatus Cloacimonadota bacterium | reverse complement strand
TTGAACTCCGCCAGGCCGGTGTCCATGCCGAGTACGATCCGGACAAAAGCTCGTTCAAAGCGCAGCTCAAGGCAGCGGATAACAGCAAAGCCCGCCATGCTCTGATAGTGGGTGACGATGAGGTCGCCTCCCGGCAGCTGATGCTGAA
Organism: Candidatus Cloacimonadota bacterium; assembly: GCA_017995495.1. GTDB lineage: Bacteria > Cloacimonadota > Cloacimonadia > Cloacimonadales > Cloacimonadaceae > Syntrophosphaera. The sequence goes on along the minus strand of JAGOIS010000049.1, from coordinate 9,140 downwards.
AAACCTGCAGAGCGGGGAGCAGCAAGTCCTGCCCTTGGATCCTGTGGAAAAGCTGGTGGCGCTGCTAGGAAGGCATAGCTAAACCGCCAGGCTCAAATCACTTCAGTTTCGGGATTGATTAAGACGACCGGTCAATCCCTCTTTTTTTGCCTGTCCAGTTTATCCAGGGAGATGGCTGTCTTCACCGACATCCACAGGAAGATGACAAAGAAGGCCAGGCTGAACAGCAGGCCGCCCAGGTCCAGGATGGTCAGGTTAATGCCCCGGAATTTCACCACGTCGCCTTTCCAGAAGAAGAGGACAGTGTTGAAGATGATGATGGCCAGCCTCACCTCAGTGGGCCCGAATTTCATGTAGGAGATGCGGAATTCCCCCTGGGTATAGGCGCTGGTATGCACAAAGATATTCATCAGCAGATACCCGATGGCCAGCAGCATGCCGATCTCGATCTTCATATAGGGCGACAACCCGAGGCCGAGGCAGATCATCACCGTGGAGATCGCGTCGGCTATGTGGTCCACGAAGTAGCCGTAGCGCTCTCTTTCAATATGCCTCACGCGGGCGAGGGTGCCATCCAGACTGTCGCCATACCAGTTGAGCACAAAGCCGAAACTGGCCAGAAACAACCACCAGTGGGAACGCCAGGTGAGCAGATAGGCCACGGTGCTGATCAAGGTGGCGATCATTCCCAGAATCGTCAAATGGTCCGGAAGCACCTTCTCAGGAAGCGCCAGGGCGAGCTTGTTCAGGATCTTTTTTTCCAGGGGGCCGGTGATCGTGTTGATCACCCTTTCCGCTTTCTTTTCATTCATACTTTCTCCCTGATCTCCTTTTCATCGGGCATGGAGGTCTTTTTGCCATGTAATTTCGGAAACACCAGATATTCGTTGGCCAGCAATTTGAAGAATGGTCCCACCAGCTGTCCAATGATGTCCGCGACAAGATAATGCACGCCCAGAAACTTGGTCAGAAGCCACAATATCCCCAGGTTCACCACCAGATCGATAGATGCTGTCACAACGTTGTACTTTGCCAACAAGAGCATGAAGTTCTTGAAGGAAGGAGTTATGCTGGCCTTCCAGGTAAGGAAATAGTGCCAGGTGAAGTTGTGGATAATGGCGACCTCGATGGCAATGAAACCCGCGATCATCAAGGGAACGTCCATAACGCCGTGCGCAAGCCACAATACGCCCAAATGGACAAGCGTGCCCAGCCAGGCAACACCTTGGAAAATGATGAACTTTTTCAGTCCAATTTCCCTAAGTTTTGCTATTATGCTTGATTTCTTCACGCTGGCGTTCCTCTATCCTGTTTATGGTTCCGTCATCTTGGTTTGCCATCAAACCGGGATGGCTTCTGCTCATCACGAGCTAATATATTAAAGTCGTTTTTCTGTAAAGATATTTTTTGCCGACATCAATTGGTATATAATAATTGGCCGCGATTTTTTCAGCAGTTTGCAAGCTGGGTCCAAGCCCGGGCAATAACAGCGCCGGGCTCGCGGTCTGGCTGGCGGGGGTTCAAATGTATTTCTGGATCTTGCTTTCCACCAGCTCCTTGATCTCGTTCATGCGGGCCTCGGTTTCAGCCTCAAACCTTGTCACCAGCACCGGAGTGGTGTTGGAGGCACGCACCAAGCCCCAGCCATCGGCAAAGGTGATGCGGGCGCCGTCGATATCGTTCACGTCGTAGCCCTCGGCCTTGAATTCCTCGCAGACCTTGGCCACCACCTCAAATTTCCGCTCGTCGGAACATTTGACATGCAGTTCGGGAGTGTTGAACATTTTGGGCTGGTCGGCCAGATAAGTGCTTACGGGAGCTTGGGTTTTGGATACGATCTCGATCAGCCGGCAACTCACGTAGATGGCGTCGTCATAGCCCAGATAGCGGTCGCCCAGAAAGACGTGGCCGCTCATCTCGCCTGCAAATTCCACACCCAGCTCCTTCATCTTCATCTTGATGTTGGCATGGCCGGTTTTATACATCAGCGGCACTCCGCCGCGCGCGCGGATGTCGTCGTAAAGGTTCTTGGAGCATTTCACGTCGGCGATGATCGTCTTGCCCGGGTTGTCTTTCAGATAATCGCGGGCAAGGATGTTCAGGATCTGGTCGCCAAAGAGCATTTTGCCCTTTTCATCCACCACGCCGATGCGGTCCGCGTCTCCGTCCAGGCCTATTCCCAGTTCATATTCCGCCGCCACCACCGCCCGGGCGAGGTCCACCATGTTCTTGGCCACGGTGGGGTCGGGATGGTGGTTGGGAAAGGTGCCGTCGGGATCGCAGTACATTTCGATGATCTCGCAGCCCAGGCGGTCCAGGATCACCGGCAGATAGGGTCCGCCCATGCCGTTGCCTCCGTCGATCACCACTTTCACCGGCCGCTCCAGATGGATGTTGGCGGCTATGTAATCGATATAAGCATCGTTAACCGATTCGTCCTTGATGTATTTGCCCTCTCCGCTGGCAAAGTCCTCCGCCTGGATGATCTTCAGCACATTCTGCAGTTCTTCGGCGTAGACAGAGCCCAGGCCCAGATTGAGTTTGCAGCCGTTGTATTGGGAGGGGTTGTGGCTGGCCGTGACCATGGCGCCGGCGTCCGTTTTCAGTTTCCAGATGGCAAAGTAGAGCACCGGAGTGGCCACGATGCCGATGTCGGTGATATCACAACCGGTTTCCAGCGCGCCTTTCACGAAGGCCGACATCAGGCTGGGCGTGGATAGCCGCGCGTCTCCGCCCAGGGCGATCGATTTCAGCCCTTTTTGGCGCAGGTAGCTTCCAAATCCTTTGCCGATCAGGTAATAGGACTCTTCGTTGAGCTCTTCACCCACGATGCCGCGGATGTCATATTGGCGAAATACTTGGGGTTCGATCATAATCAACCTCTTTATTTTGTTTCCATTAGTTCATGCAAAACCGGCAGCATGGCCTCGAGGGCCATGGCCCGGTGGGAAAGGGAGTTCTTTTCCGCGTCTGTCATCTGGGCATAGGTGCGGTCACCGGGATCGGGGATGAAGATTGAATCGTAGCCGAAGCCGTTTGCACCCAGCTCCTCTGCGGAGATCCTGCCCGGCATCACACCTTCCCTGAAGGTGACAACACCGTCCGGGGCGGCCAGCACAGCGCAGGTGCGAAACTCCGCGCGGCGGTCCGGGACTCCTTTCAACAGCAGCAAGGCCTTGTCCCGGTTGTCTTTGTAGCTGCAATGCTCTCCGGCAAAGCGGGCGGCCAAAACTCCCGGCTGGCCGTCCAGAGCGTGGATGAACAGCCCCGTATCGTCTGCCAGGCAGATCAATTTGGTGTGGCGAGCCGCCTCCAGGGCTTTCTTTGCGGCATTGCCGCGCAGGGTGGGCTGGTCTTCAACCGTGGCGGGAAATTCGGGAAAATCAAGCAGGGACAGCAACTCCACCTCCAAACCAGCCAACAGCTCGCGGATCTCGGCTATCTTGTCCGGATTCCGGGAGGCGATCAGGAGCCGGAACATGCCTACTTGATTTTCAGCCACTTCTTGATGCGGGCCAGCACGTTTTTGTCCAAGAATTTATCGGCGGTGGCGGTGATCTTCTGCAGCAGGTGCAAAACGTCACCCTCGCCGCTCCAGTTATCCTCCAGCACTTTTTGGTCGACATCGTTGAGCAGCATGTTCAGCCCCAGCACCACCAGCACCAGGTCGTCAACGGAGCCCAGAACCGGGATGAAATCCGGGATGATGTCCAGAGGCAGCATCACATAGGCGATAATCCCGCCCAGCATCAGCTTGCGCTTCGTGGGCACGCGTTTGTCCATCGCGACGCGGCTTACCAAAATGAAGAAATCCGGCAACAGGAAAAGGTATTCCGCCAGTTTGTTGCCGGCCTTGCCGGTCTTTCCGCCGGTCCAGTCCTTGGCTTTCTTTCTCAGTTTCTCGTAGAACTGAAGTTTGGCCTCGTCCACATCAACTATGCGGTCCTCGAATTCATCCCTTTCGGAATCGGTAACATCCTGTCCTTCAAAGATCTCGTTTTCCATAATTACCTCGTAAATCCATTATTTCCACCCGCTCCAAAACGGTCAATTACTTTTTTGGGCTGATGTTCGATTCGGGTGGCTGGAGCGACAAATGGAGCAACATCTCACATAATGAGAAAGCCAGGCGAAAAAAGCGCCGGAGAGATTTTTCTCCGGCGCGGCATTGTTTTGTCGTATATGATCTTAGCGGATGGCGGCCATGGCGGCGGCCAGCCTGGCGATCGGCACGCGGTAGGGTGAACAGCTCACGTAGTTCATGCCCACGCGGTGGCAGAATTCCACGCTGTTGGGCTCGCCGCCGTGCTCGCCACAGATCCCCACTTTCAGGTCGGGCCTGGTCTGGCGTCCGCGCTCGGTGCCCATCTGCACCAGCTGTCCCACGCCTTCCTGGTCCAAGATCTGGAAGGGATCGGATTTGAGCAGGTTTTTGGCCAGATAGACCGGGAGGAAGACCCCGGCGTCGTCGCGGGAGTAGCCAAAGGTCATCTGGGTGAGGTCGTTGGTGCCGAAGCTGAAGAACTCGGCGTTGACGGCGATCTTGTCCGCGACCAGTGCCGCCCGGGGGATCTCGATCATCGTTCCCACCAGGTATTCAACCTTGGCGCCCTTTTCCGCGAAGACCTTTTCCGCGGTGGCGCGGATGATCTGTTCCTGCAGCTTGAATTCAGCTTCGGTGCCGATCAGCGGGACCATGATCTCAGGAAGCACCTTCACGCCTTTGGCCTGAACGTTGAGCGCGGCCTCGATGATCGCGCGGGCCTGCATTTCGGTGATCTCGGGATAGGTGTTTCCGAGGCGGCAGCCGCGGTGGCCCAGCATGGGATTCATCTCGTGCAGGGAATTCACGCGGTCTTTCACGGTTTGCAGGGTCAGGCCAAGTTCGTCGGCCATGATCTGCTGCTGCGCTTCCTCGTGAGGCACAAACTCGTGCAGGGGCGGATCCAGCAGCCGGATGGTGACTGGGAAGCCGTCCATGGCGGTGAAGATGCCTTCGAAATCGGCGCGTTGGATGGGCAGCAGTTTGTCCAAAGCCTTTCTGCGTCCGGCTTCATTGGCGGCCAGGATCATTTCGCGCATGGCTTTGATGCGGTCGCCTTCAAAGAACATGTGTTCGGTGCGGCAGAGCCCGATGCCCTTGGCGCCGAAATTGCGGGCCACGCTGGCATCCTTGGGGGTGTCGGCATTGGTGCGCACATACATTCTGGTGTGTTTTTCCGCCAGATTCATGATTTCGGCAAAATCGCCGCTGAGTTCCGGATCGACGGTCTCGATCTGGCCCTCGAGCACCTGGCCGGTGCTGCCGTTGAGGGAGATCCAGTCACCTTCTTTATAGATTTTTCCGCCCACGCTCATGGCGCGGGTCTTGTTGTCGATATTCAGGGTTCCGGCTCCGGAAACGCAGCATTTGCCCATGCCGCGGGCCACCACCGCCGCGTGGGAGGTCATGCCTCCGCGGGCTGTGAGGATGCCTTTGGCGACGTTCATGCCGCGCAGGTCTTCCGGAGAGGTTTCCAAACGGCAGAGGATCACCTTCTTGCCCTGGGCGGCCCAGGCTTCGGCATCGTCGGCAAAGAAGACGATCTGGCCTGTTGCCGCGCCAGGAGAGGCGGGCAGGCCCTTGGCGATCTCGGTGGCTTTGGCCAGGCCTTCTTTTGAAAACACAGGATGCAGCAGCTCGTCGAGTTTGTTGGGCTCCATGCGCAGCAGGGCGGTCTTTTCATCGATCAGGCCCTCGCGCACCAGGTCCATGGCTACTTTCACCATCGCAAAACCGGTGCGTTTGCCGTTGCGGGTCTGCAGCATCCAGAGTTTGCCTTCCTGGATGGTGAACTCGATGTCCTGCATATCTTTGGCATGTGTTTCCAGCTTTTTCTGGGTGGCGAAAAGTTCCTGATAGACCGTTGGCATCGCCTCTTCCAGGGATGGGAATTTGGCGGCGCGGTCGGCTTCGGACACTCCGGCCAGTGCGGCCCAGCGTTGCGAACCAATTTTGGTGATCTGCTGCGGTGTGCGGATGCCGGCCACCACGTCTTCGCCCTGGGCGTTGATCAGGTATTCGCCGTTGAAAAGGTTCTCGCCGGTGCCGGCGTCACGGGTGAAGGCCACGCCGGTGGCGCTGGTCTCGCCCATATTGCCGAAAACCATGGCCTGCACGTTCACCGCGGTGCCCCAGCCGTCCGGAATGCCGTTCAACTGGCGATAAAAGATGGCCCGGTCGTTGTTCCAGCTGTTGAATACGGCAAACACCGCGCCCCAAAGCTGTTCCCAGGGGTCATCCGGAAAATCGTGGCCAGTGTTGTCTTTCACGGCTTTCTTGAAGCGGGCCACCAATTCTTTCAGGTCGGCGGCGCTCAGGTCCAGGTCCTGCTGCACCCCTTTTTCTTCTTTCATCTCGTCGATGATCACTTCAAAGGGGTCATGTTCCTCTTTGCTGGCGGGTTTGAGGCCCAGCACCACGTCGCCGTACATCTGCACGAATCTGCGGTAGCTGTCCCAGGCGAAACGTTCATTGCCGGTCTTTTTGATGATGCCCTGCACGGCGTTGTCGTTCATGCCCAGGTTCAGGATGGTGTCCATCATGCCGGGCATGGAGGCCCGGGCGCCGCTGCGAACCGAGACCAGCAGCGGGTTTTCGTTGGAGCCGAAACTCATGCGCATCAGGCCTTCGATGTGCTTCACGGCGTTTTGCACCTCGGCCAGCAGAAGCTCCCGTATCCTGGCTTCGCCCAGTTGGGTAAATTCGTTGCAGGCATCGGTGGTGATGGTGAATCCGGGGGGCACGGGCACGCCGATGAGATTCATCTCGGCGAGGTTGGCGCCTTTGCCGCCCAGCAGGTTCTTCATGTCCGCCCTGCCTTCGGCACTTCCGTTGCCGAACAGGTAAACTCTTTTGGTATCTGGCATTTATCCTCCATTAGTGGTTATTTTCAATATTTTCTAACCTGATTTTGACAGGGCCCTTTTTGTCAATCATAAATCCGGTTCCCGGGCAACCGGAGCGGTGGCTGGGGTATTTATGCCGATTTCTGCACAGTTTCGCTTCTGCTCAACTACGATGCCACCAGCAGCTACTACGACGTTGGCTTCCGCATCTGCAGGAACATACCTTGACCACTTTGGAGTTCAAGCCGGCAAAAAAGATCTCAGAGTATCCTCATGATTCAAGGCCGGCTTGGACTCCAAACATCAGGCCCGGATGAAGTCCAAAGAGCCCAGGCATCTGATGATCACGTGAATCTTGTTTAGGCTCTTTGAACTCCATGGCCGGCTTGGGCTCCAAACAGCACTTCAAACAGCAGGCCCGCCTGAAGTCCAAAGAGCTCAGGCATCTTATGATCACGCGAAACTTGCTTTGGCTCTTTGAACTCCAAAGCCGGCTTGGACTCAAACAGCAGGCCCGCCTGAAGTCCAAAGAGCCCAGGCATCTGGTGATCACGCGAAACTTGTTTTGGCTCTTTGAACTCCATGGCCGGCGATCAATACGGAATAAATACGGAATCAATACGGATGAAATCCGTATTGATTCCGTATTTATTCCGTATTGATCGCTGGGGAGATGGGACGGCCGGGAAAAGTTGGCAGAACACCCGAATAAAGGCAGGGCCAAACTCAAAAAAAGCTTTACAGATTAGCAGTAGTCCAGATAATGTGAATTTCATGGAAATACTGTTAGCTTCAAAAGTATAAAGCATAGTAAGGAAAAGCGATGAAAAAGTTATTTGTCTTGCTCTTTGCCCTATTTTGTTTGGGGCAGATAGCCGCCAAAGTGGATTTGAACACCGCCAATCTCGGGGAACTGATGCAGCTGCCGATCACAGAGCGGCAAGCCCAGGACATCCTGGACTACCGCACTTATATCGCCACATTCAGCGATATCTACCAGCTGCGCGAGATCCCTTCCATCGATCAGCCGACCCTGCTGCGGATCAAAGACCTGGCAGTGGTTTCGCTGTACATCGAGGAAGACGAGGTGGCGGCCAGGCGCGAAGAGATCCGCGACCTGCTGGAACGCCTGGACAGCAATGAAGGCGCCTCCGAAGGCATGTCCGACGTCTGGGAGGATTACCTCATGACCCCCCAGAACGTCAACAAGATGCACTTTGACGACTTCATCAGCCTGCCCAACGTTTCCGGCATCGACGCCGTGGGTATCCTGCAAAGGACTGCCCTGGGCGACACGATCGCGGACATGCGCGACCTGCGCAACTCCCCCGGGCTCAGCTATTACGGCTATACCAACCTCCGCAGTTACGTCTATTACAAGGAACCCCCGGTGAAAAACCGCTTCATGTGGGACGCCCAGCTTTCCTACAACACCCGCTACCTGGAGGAAGGCGCCTACGACATGTATCACGAGAGCTTCCTGCGCAGCGATTACCAAAATTCCAGCGTCACAGTCCCGCACCGCAAGGACCTTTCCTACTGGGGCTGGTTCAACATGGACAAGATCGATCCGGACGTGATGGTGAAACTGCGCGCGCGCTACGGCAACAACTACAAAGTGGGCTGGATGTACAACAGCCCCAAGGGCGAACCGGCCATCAGCAAGAAAAGCCCGGCTGAGATCGTGGCCGATTCCAAATTCTACGCCGGCTATGAAAACCCCGACCTGCCTTTGCTGGACAACACCAGGCTGAAACTCTACCTGGGGCATTACCGCGCCACGTTTGGGGAAGGCCTGGTGATGGAAAACACCGATTTTTACAGCGCCCGCAAGACCGGCTACGGCTTTAGCAAACGCATATTGGGCATCACACCCGACCTTTCCCGCACTCAGGAATACGCCCTGCGCGGAGCCGCTCTCGAGATCACGCACCCCTGGTTGGGCGTGGCCGCCTGGTTCTCGCAGGACAACAAAGACGCCGTGGCTTACGTGGACGAGGATGGCGAGACCATCCAGGAAAACGGCAAGGACAAGATCTTCAACTACGTTATTCCCACCACCCGCTTTGACAATGAAGATCTGCGCGAGGCCGAAGCCCATTTCAACAGCGAATTGCAGAGCGGCACACCCTATGCCACGGACTACATCAACCTCGCCTACCGCAAGGATGCCCTGCGCGAAACCCTGTGGGGAACACATCTGCAGGTGAATCCCTTTATCGGCACCAAGCTGGGTTTCACCACCTATACCG
>JAGOIS010000048.1 GCA_017995495.1 Candidatus Cloacimonadota bacterium | reverse complement strand
GCAAAAGACCTTTGGCAAAGTGAAAAAGCTGGAGCTTCAATTTCCGGTGGAGGAGGGCAAGGACATCACCTACCAGTATCACCTGAGCCTGAACTTCACTTATGGCAAGAATCCAGACTTCAAACTAACCCAGGCGATCGTGGTGTTGATGAACATCCTGATGAGAACCCCGGCCTCGCCGCTCAAACAGGCCATCCTGAAATCCGGCCTGGCCAAGGACACCAGCTATTCCCTGCGCGAGGGCTTGCTGCAGCCAACTTTCAGCATCATCTGCAAACAGGTGCAGCGGGAAGACATCGACGCCCTGGCCAGCCTGATCCACAATGAGCTCAAACGCCTGGCGCAGGAAGGGATCGACAAAAAACTGATCGAGGCCGTGATCAACAGCCGGGAATTCGTGCTGCGCGAAGGACAGGCGAGTTGGGGGCCCAAGGGTCTCCATTATGCCTGGACGATGTATCCGCACTGGATCCACGGCGGCGACCCGCTGGAAGCACTGGGCTTTGAAGATTCGCTGCAGGAGCTGCGCCGCGGCCTCAGCGAGCCCTACTATGAGCACTTGATCGAACAGGCCCTGCTGAAAAACCACCATGCCAGCCAGATCATCTACACCCCCGTGCCGGGTCTCGCCAATCAATGGGACGCGGAACTGAAGCAGGAGCTGGCCGGGATCAAAGCCAAGATGCCCAAAAAGGAGATCGAGCGGCTGGTGAAATTCAACCGGGAATTGCTGGACTGGCAGAAAGAGGAGCCCAGCGCCGGGGATTTGGAAAAGATCCCGGTTCTGAGCTTGGCAGATATCAACCCCAAGGCGGAAAGCCAACCCACCGCGATCGAGAAATCAAGCGAATTCACCCTGCTGAAACATGAGCTGAAAACCAACGGCGTGGTTTACCTGGCGGCCTATTTCGACCTCAGCCATGCCCGGGAGGAAGAACTGCCCTGGATCTCGCTCTATACTCAGCTGGCCGGTCAGGTGGACAGCCGTGACCACGGCTTCGCGGACCTTTCCAACGAGATCAACATCCACACGGGTGACATCAGCCTGGGCCTGCTGCTCCGCAGCAATTACCAGGATCCGGATGAGGTGCTGCCAAAACTGCTGCTATCCGGAAAGGCGGTGAGCAACAAGACCGGCAAACTGATGGAACTGGCGGCGGAACTGGCTTTGAGGCCTGTGTTCACCGATCACGACCGCCTCCGGCTGCTGGTGCGGGAAACCAAGGCCAAACTGGAGACGATGCTCTTTTACACCGGACATAACGTTGCCATCAACCGCATGCTGGCTCCGTTCAGCCAGGTCCACCGCTACAGCGACATGGTCTCCGGATTGGAATACTACCATTTCCTCAACGACCTGGAAAAGAGCCTGGACACGGATATCGACAAGATCGTTGCTGAGCTCGGCTGGGTGCGCGAAACATTCTTCACCCGCCACAACCTGTTGATCAGCCTCACCGCCGACGCAGCCGGCATCGCGGAAGCCTTCAGCCACCTGAAGTCCCTCTTGGACGGCCTTTCCGCCGAAGCTCCCGCCCCCGTGGAGCGTCACTTCCATTCCGGCGACCTCAACGAGGCGATCCTGGCCCCGGTGCAGGTGCAATACTGCGTCAAAGGCGGCAATTTCTTCCGCAAAGGCTATTCCTACTCCGGCAAGCTGAGGGTGCTGAACAACATCCTGTCCAACGAATTCCTGCACCGCGAGATCCGGGAAAAGGGCGGCGCCTACGGTGCCTGGTCCGCTTTTTCGGCTCTCGGCAACATGTACTTCTGCTCCTACCGCGATCCCAATCTGCAGGAAACCCTGGAAACCTACAACAAAGTGCCCCAATTCATCCGCGGCTTCGATTGCAGCCGCCGCGAAATGGAAAAATACATCATCGGCGAGATCTCCAGCCTGGACTATCCCCTGACCCCGGAAAGAAAGGCTGCCCTGGCCAACGATGATTATATCACCGGCTTCACGCAGGAAGACCGCCAACAGATCCGCGACGAGGTGCTGGCCACCAAAGTCGAGGACATCCGCGCCTTCGCGGACTTGGTGGAGGCCATCATGACGCGCAACCACTATTGCGTGTTTGGCAACGAAGTGAAGCTCAGGGAGGCGGAAAAGCTGTTCGACAGGCTCACGCCGGTCTTCAGTTGAGGCGATGAAGCAAAGGGACAGAAAAAAGCAGCAGCAGCCCCAGGCGGGCGAAAGGCTGAAAAACGTGAGGATGCCGGACCTCGACGCGCTGGACGATGTACGCGAGAAAGCTGAGTTCAAGTCCCTGCGCACAGCCGAAAAGCAGCAGCAGAAGTTCAAGCGGGCCACGGAGTTGATCCCCGGCCGGATCCTCGAGGTGAATACCAACTACAGCTATATGGTGGAGGCCGGCGGCCAGCTTTACACCGCCACCCTCTCCGGCCGGCTGAAGCAGTTTTCCTATGCCAGCAAAGCCCTCTCCGCCGTGGGCGACCGCGTGGAGCTGGACATCTCCAGCGATCCCCACTTCCGCATCGAAAACATCCTGCCCCGCGCCAACACCCTTTCCCGCTACGCCGAAGGCAACTTCCAAAAAGAGATCATCCTGGCCGCCAACATCGACCAGGTGATCATCACCACCTCCTGGCGCCTGCCGCTGATCAAGCCCGGCCTCATCGACCGCTATCTCTGCGTGGCCGCGCTGGAGAAGATCGACCCTGTGATCGTGATCAACAAGATCGACCTCTGCGAGGACCGGGCTGAACTGGAGGAAACCACCGGATATTACCGCGAGTCAGGCTTTCCGCTGCTCTGCACCTCGGTGGTGAGCGGCGAGGGCATGGAGGAGCTGCGCGCCCTGTTGAAGGACAAGGACAGCGTGTTTTCCGGACAGTCCGGCACGGGCAAGAGCTCGTTGATCAACTGGCTGGAACCCGGGTTGGAGCTGCGCACGGCCGAGGTGAGCGACTACAACGAAAAGGGCAGGCACACCACCACCCAGGCGATCCTGCGCCCCTGGCGTTTCGGCGGCCATCTGCTCGACACCCCCGGCATCAAGACAGTGAACCTGCACCGCGACGCCAAAGCCGACATCCCCAGGGTTTTTCCCGGCTTTGCCGAACTGGCCGAACGCTGCCGCTTCCGTGACTGCACCCACACCCACGAAGAAGATTGCGCCGTGCTGGAAGCCTGCGAGGCGGAAAGGATCCCCGTGGAGCGCTATGAATCGTACTTGAGGATATTGGACTCGCTATCGTGAAAAACTTCGCCATCTTCGTCAACCCCGCCTTCGCGGAGAAGCCGGCCATCTCCGGATTGCTGAAAGATCTGGCCTCTGAATACAGGATCAACTTTTACGGCATCCGCGAACAGCGGGACCTGCTGCCGGAAGAGATCAGCTTTTTGGATCCGGACTCCCCGGCGCGGCCGGCGATCGACTGCGTGCTGGTCTTTGGCGGCGACGGGACCATCCTGAAGGCCAAAGACCTGGCCCTGAGCTTTGGAGCGCCGGTCCTGGGGATCAATCTCGGCTGGCTGGGTTTTCTTTCCGAGACCACCCTGGGCGAACTCAAAACCTCCATCCGCGACCTCTTGAAACACAAATACCGGCTGCTGCCCCGGATGCTGATCAACTGCCAGCTGAGGCGTAACAAAGAGATCATTTTCAAGGGCCTGGCCCTCAACGACGCGGTGATCCACAAAGCTGACACGCCCAGGCTGATCCATGTGCGCATCTTCACCGGGGGGCGCTTCGTGTTCGACACGCGCTGCGACGGCGTTGTAGCCAGCACTCCAACCGGCTCCACCGCCTATTCACTGGCTGCCGGAGGTCCCATCCTTGCGCCGGAGCTGCGGGCCATCGTGATCAGCCCGCTTAATCCGCACCTGCTCACCATCCGTCCGATGGTCTTTTCCACCCGGGATACCATTCTGATGCGGGTCCACGGACTGGAGGTGCCTGCCACCTTGCAGCTGGACGGCGTCAACTGCAGCCCGCTGGAGGAAAATGACGAGGTCCTGATCTCCGCGGCCAGGCAGCAGGTGCAATTCATCAAGCTTTCCAACCGCACCTTTTACCAGATCCTGCGCCGCAAGATGCATTTGGGCAAGTAGATGCTTACCGAGATCCATATCCGCAACTACCTCTTCGTGTCCGACCAGCGCCTCGCCTTCGGCCCCGGAATGACAGTTCTGAGCGGAGAGACAGGGGCGGGAAAATCCATCCTGGTGGGAGCGGTGGCCCTGATCTTCGGCGATCCGGCGCCCGCCCTGGAGCCCTTCGAACCCGGCCAGCCCATCTTTCTGGAAGCCAGCTTCGACCTGGCCGGAAACCGGGAGGTGCGCGATTTCCTGAGCGAACAAGGCCACCCGCCGGACACCGAGCTAACCCTCGCCCGCGAGGTGAGCGTGGCGGGGAAATCCACCTATTTCCTCAATGGACGCAGGGTGGCGGCCTCGCTGCTGAAGGAACTCAAGCCCCTGATGATCGATTTTCACCATCAGCGCGACCAACAGCGCCTGCTGCAGGCATCCTACCAGCTGAAACTGCTGGACCTCCATGCCCAAAATGAAGAACTGGCGGGAAAGTTTGCCGCCCAATACCGGGAATTGCGGAGCAACCTGAAACAGCTGGAAGCGCTCAAAACCCAGGCGGAGCAGGAAAGCCAGCTGCGGGAGCTCTACCACTACCAGTATGAGGAACTGGAAAAGGCGGCCCTCCACGCGGGTGAGGACAGCTCTCTCCAGCAGGAATTCGACCTGCTCAGCCACGCCCGGGAGATCGCCGAGACAGCCGCGACCGCTGCCTTTGACCTCTATGAAAGCGAAACCAGCGTCCACAGCCGCCTGGCCGCCAGCCTCGCAGCCATAGGCCACTTTGCCCACCTCAATCCCCGCCTGGCCGCCATCGAACAGGGCCTGCGCGAATGCCTGGAACTGATCTCAGACAACGCTTTCGCCCTGGGCGACCTCACCGCGGAACTGAACCAGGACCCCGCCCGGCTGGAGGCCATCAGCGAACGCCTGGACCTCATCAACAGCCTGCTGCACAAACACATGGCGCAGAACATCGGCGAGTTGCTGGATCTCTTCTCCCGGCGCGAGGCGCAGATCAATGCCTATGCCGATCTGAGCGGGCGCATCGGCGAACTGGAAGACCGCATCGGCAGGGACTTTGAGGCGCTGCGGGCTCTCGGCGACCAGCTCAGCGCCACCCGCGTCCAGGCCGCGGAAAAGCTCTGCGATGAACTGAGGGCAAGCATCAGCTTGCTGTCCATCCCGGATGCCCGCTTCAAAATAAGTATTGACAAAAAAACAGATGGGAAAATCATAATGCAAGAATATCTTGATTCCTGCACAGAGCAGGGTCAGGATGACTGCCAGTTTTTTTTCAGCGCGAACCGGGGCAGCCAGCTTAAACCCCTGTCCGCGGTGGCATCCGGCGGTGAGCTTTCCAGAATACTGCTCGCCATCAAAAAGGTGCTGTCCGGGCGAATCGAGGAGAAGTTGATGATCCTGGACGAGATCGACGCAGGCATTGGCGGCAAGACGGCTGAACGCGTCGCCCAGTTCATTTTCCAGCTGGCGCGGCGGCACCGCATCATCTGCATCACGCATCTGGCCCAGATCGCCGCCATGGCCGACCAGCAGATAGCCCTGCAAAAAGAACCCGGCAGGCACAAGACGGTCATTAAAATGGTTCCGCTGCAGGCGGAGCAGAGATTGGAAGAATTGGCCCGCATGCTGGCGGGAAACATCTCGGATGTTTCGCTGGAGCATGCCCGGGAACTGATAACGAAATACAAGACATGAGGTTATGATGTCAAAAATACCCAAACGGAGACTGAGGGCGGTGGCGATCTTTGTGATCTTCCTCGCTTTGGCATATTCTGGTTTCACGGCTCTGAAGCAAAAAGAAAAGGCCCCGAATTACACGGAGATGTTCAAGGAATCCAGCCGTACGTTCACGGATTACAAGTCCCTGAACAAAGCCCAGATGAGGGTCAGCAGCTTGAACATGGGCAATGCCCTGAAAGAAATGAACGGCATCGTCAACGGCTATTCCCTGGAAAAACCTCTGCTGAAATCCCGGGAAAGCAGCCATGGGGCCTATATCTTCAAGATCGAGGCGCAGCGCCTGCCGGAACTTATGAACAAGTTCAACGCGCTCGGAACCATCGAAGGGCACAAGGAGATCGTGGATTCCGCGTTGGTGGTCAAGTCACTGGCCACGGAGGAGGAGATCCTGTCCTCCAAACGCAGGGAATTGGCTGAACTGGAAGCCCTCGGGCAGACCTACGGCAACCTCGGCGACAGGAAGGAATTTCTCATCGGTCAGATCCGGGAACAGGAAAACCGGGTGAACGTGCTCCGACAGTCCAACACCACTCTGCTTTACGTGCAGATGGTGCCAACCATGGGCGGCAACAGCATCTCCACGGTCCGTTTCTTCATCTTCACCTTCTTCATCGCGCTGCTGGTGCTTTTTGTAGCCGTGGTTCTGGCCTATTACGGCACCAAGCTGATCATGTATCTGCTCTCCATGATGGGCGTGAAAGGGTTCAACGCCAGCAACCTGGGTGGCGGCTACCAATATGGCTACGGCAACTATGCCAACCGCTACTATTCCCGCTACGGCTATGGCGGCAGCAAGCGTAAGGTGAAACGCATCTACAAGGACAAACACGGCAAGCGCCACGTCAGCGGTGATGATGCCGATGAAGGTGGGGATGAGGAAAGCAATTAAGAATTGGGGGAACCAATGATCGCCATTCAAGCCTGGCATGTCTGGATCATCCTCGGGATCATATTTGTGATCATCGAGATCTTTGATCCCGCCTTCTTTTTCATCGCCCTGGGGATCGGGGCCATCGCCACCGGGCTGCTCAGCCTCCTCCATCTGGTGGGGGGCAACATTCCGCTGCAGATAATCATTTTCGCGGTGATCAGCTTCATCGCCTTTCTCTTCACCCGCAAGGTGGGAAAAAAGGTGCTGCGCAACGCCGACAGCGAGACCAACGTCTATGCCCTCAAGGGACAGATGGGGCGTGTCACCAAAGCCATTCCCGCCGAGGGAAGGGGTTACGTGAAGATCGGTGGTGAGGAATGGGTGGCCGTTTCTGCCCAAAAACAGCCCCTGGAAGAGAATGCCCGCGTGGTCGTGACCGGTATCGACGGCAACAAACTGATCGTGGAACCAAAGGACTGACCGGCCGGCCTTAATCCACCCCGCCCAATATTATGGAAGCGCTGCTTGGATAGTGGCGCTTTTTTTCTCTCAATTAGTGAGATACGTGGACCGGATCACTATGGACAGCGATCCCAGCCTCGAGGTTAAATCCTTCCACGCCCCCTGTGTTTTCGGCTCCCATTCTTTTCCCGCGGATTATCCTGATTTTCCCAATCTCGCGGTTCCCTGCACCTCTGCCCCTCTGTTTTTATAAAATCTCTACTCTTGCTCTGCTTGTAATCTGTGTCCTCTGTGGTTTCAAGACATTTTCGCTGTTTCCGAGCGAGAGGACCGTCAAAAACCCATTATCCCCAGTTTCCTCCGCAGCCGCAGGATCCGCTTTTCCAGTTCCCCCACCTGCCTGGCATTGATCCGGGGCAGCCCCAGGTGCCAGTGCAGGAGTTTTTCGGAAAGATCCAGGGCCTCCCCGTATTCCTTGCGCTTTTCCAGGAGTTTGGCCTGTTCCAGCCTTCCCCCGGGATGCCCCAGCGAGGAGGCCAGGGCGAAACAGCTGGCCGCGGCCTCGGCATCGCCCTCCTGTTTATTGATCAGGCCAAGTTCGCAGGCGATGTCACCCGAGAGGATGTTTTGGGCCAGCAGATCGGTGAGGATGGCGCGGGCTGTCTCCCGGTCTCCCTGGCTGAGATAGAGCCTGGCCAGGGCGTGATAATCGATGCGCTGGTTAAATCCCTGCTCCTGCGGATAACCGGCCAGGTCGCAGATGAGGGTGAAGAGCGCGGCGGTGTGTAAAACGTCCAGCTGGTTGTGCAGGAACACCCGGCGCATCAGCTCCGCGTCGCCGTTGATCAGGTACTGGAAATAGGTCTGGGGGATCAGCCCCCCCTCGATGTCGAGTTCCTTTTCCCGGATGTGGCCCAGGATGTAGAATTCGATCGTTTCCAAGGCGCAGGAGGGGATCTTGTTTTTCCAGAGCCTTCTGGCGATGTGGAGCAGGTCGATGTGGGTCAGGGAGCGCAGGTCCAGCCAGATGTGGTGGTAGAGCAGGCGGGATTCCAGGATGGGAACGTCGAAGGTCTTGCCGTTGAAGGTGATCAGTACCGATTTCTCGGACACCAGCTCGATCAGGCGATCGAAAGAGTTCGCCTCCGCCTCCGGCTCCGGCAGAAAGAGCTGCTCCACCACGTAACGCCCGTCCTCATAATATCCCAGCCCGATCATGAAGGCCAGGGTCTGGCCGCGCCCCAGTCCCGTGGTCTCCAGGTCCAGCACCAGGATGTCCTCCCGGCCGATCTGTTTTCCCGCCTCAAGGCCGGCCCACCGCGAAAAGACCTCGGGGAATCGCTCCGGAAAGAGCGGCAGGCCGTCAATCTCTGTGAACATGTCGTAAGAGTTCCGGGTGGAGAAATAGGGAAAATCCGTGTGGGTGGAGAACTCCCCGTCCAGGGTGGCCGCCAATGTGGCGCGGATCATCTGGCGGAGCTGGAGCTCGTGGTCTTCGCGGTCGAGGTTCATGGCAAGGCCAAAAAAGCCACCCGGAAGGGTGGCTGTAATTCATTTCTTTTTATGGCGATTCTTGCGCAGGCGTTTTTTCCGCTTGTGGGTGGCGATTTTATGTCTCTTTTTCTTCTTTCCGCAAGGCATGGCGTCTCTCTCTACTCTTTAACGTTGAGATCGATGACCGAGGTCTTGAATTCCCGGGAAAACTTGAAGGTGGGCACGGTCCTGGCCGGCACCGGAACTTTCTCTTCGGTCTTGGGATTGCGGCCCATGCGGGGTTTGCGGGTTTTGAGACGGAAGGTGCCAAAACCACGGATCTCGATGTGATGGCCTTTCCCCAGGCTGTCCTTGATCGACTGCAGCAGGGAGTCAACCACCACGGCGACGTCCTTGCGGATGATGCCGGTATTTTCAGAGATCACTTTCACCAAATCAGCTTTTGTCATGTTTCTCTCCTTTATGATCTGTTCTTAATTGCTTCAAGCGTGGGTTCAATGTTCAATAAGATACTCAAAATTATAAGCTTAGGTTTGTGTCAAGAAAAAAAAGCCACCGCCCCTGCCAAGGCTCCGCCCCAAGGGCTGACGCGGCCGGTGGGTGGATCAAGCCCGAACCCTCTCATAATGCGTTCCAGCCCTCGTTATCCTGCCCCCGGACCACCTTCACCTAATAAACCGCCGTCACCCGGAAGAATTTTCTCTCCCCCGCCGGGACCGCATGGCTGAAAACTCCGCCCCCCACCTCAGCCAGGGGCGCCGCGCCAAAGGACTGGGGATCGGCCGCTTCATAGATCCGGTAGCCCTGCGCCCCGCTGGCG
>JAGOIS010000047.1 GCA_017995495.1 Candidatus Cloacimonadota bacterium | reverse complement strand
CCGCCGTTCGCTTCGATCAATTGAATGGCCCGCTGGGAAAAGGCGTTGGCCTTGATGTGAACGGTTTTGGTGAATTCTTCGGTGACGCTGGCCAGAACTTTGACGGGATATTTTCCCTTTTTGCCTTTGAGGGGCACCAGGCCCAACAATTCCAGCTGGCTGATGTCAAATTCGGTCTCTTCCAGTCCCATGAGGCGGGAAAGGTTCAGCACGCGATAGTTTTTGCGGAAGGCGTTTTTAAAGCCCCGCTTGGGCAGACGGCGGTTCATGGGCATCTGGCCGCCTTCAAAATAGGCGGGAATGTTTCCGCCGGCGCGGGATTTCTGACCTTTGTGTCCGCGTCCGGCCTGGTGTCCCTGGCCTGATCCCTGGCCTTTTCCCAAGCGTTTTTTGGCTTTTCTACCTTCTGGTTTGCCAAGATTGGAAAGGGTCAGCATGTCATTCTCCCTTTTCTTCTTCAACTTTGACGAGGTACGATACTTTGTTGATCATACCGCGGATGCAGGGATTATCCTCGTGGACCCTGGTCTTGCCGGGATTGCCCAGCCCCAGGGACCTGATAATCCGTTTATGGTTTTCTTTTCTGTTGATGGTGCTGCGAATCTGGGTTACCCTGATCTTCATTTCTCCTCCCGGCCGGTGATCTCGGCCACGGTCTTGTTGCGCAGGCGGGCTATATCTTGCAGGGTACGCATGGACTTCAACCCGTTTACGGTGGCTTTCACCACATTGCAGGGGGTGTTGGAGCCCAGGGATTTGCAGAGGATGTTCTGGATGCCAGCTGCCTCAAAGATGGCGCGGGTGGTCCCGCCGGCAATGACGCCGGTACCTGGGGAGGCAGGTTTCATCATCACGCGGCTGGCGCCGTAGCGGGCCACTATCTCGTGAGGGATGGTACCCTTGATGATGGGCACGCTGAACATGGTCTTGGTGGCTTTTTCCTTGGCCTTGCGGATGGCGTCGGCAATTTCGTTGGCTTTACCGTTGCCCACTCCGATCTTGCCGGCGCGGTCACCGACCACCACTATGGCGCTGAAACTGAAGTTACGTCCGCCTTTCACGACCTTGGCCACACGCCTGGTCTCAATCACGGTCTCAAACAGTTTTTCTTCTTCTGGCAGGTTATGTTCGTAATTCAAGTTTCCTCCTAAAAGTCAAGGCCGGCCTTGCGGGCGCCTTCAGCCAGGGCTTTCACCCGGCCGTGATATTTATAGCCGGCACGGTCGAAGGCGATCTTCGAAAGCCCGGCGGAAATTGCTTTTTCGCCCAGTTTCTGTCCCACCTGGAAGCCCTGTTCGGTCTTCTTGGAGCCTTTGGCGATCTCGATGTCCTTGCTTTTTGAAGAGGCGGACACCAGGGTCTTGCCGGTGCTGTCGTCGATGATCTGGGCATAGATGTGTTTCAGGCTGCGGAATACGACCAGCCGGGGGCGTTCTGTGGTGCCGCGGAGTCTTTTGCGGATCGCGGCACGGCGGCGGCTGCGAAGGGCGTGCTTGGCTATGTTGCTAGGTTTTATCATGCTTGGCTCCTCGCTTTACTTGGTCCCGGACTTGCCGGCTTTGATGGTTACGTGCTCATCCACATAGCGCACACCTTTGCCCTTGTAGTTTTCGGGCGGGCGGCAGGAACGGATCTCAGCGGCGAAATGGCCGACGAGCTGTTTGTCTATGCCTTTGATGCGGATGATGCTTTGCAGGTCTGAGCGTGTTGTTTTGGAGCGGGGCACAGCCTCCGCTTCCACGGTGAGTCCTTCCGGAATTTCCAGCACAATGTCGTGGGAATAGCCAAGGCTGAGCTTGAGCCAGGGTCCCACCCGCTCGGCGGAGTATCCGGTTCCGATCACGTTCAGGGTCTTCAGATAACCTTCGGAAACGCCTGTGACCATGTTTTGGATCAGGGCTCGGGTGAGTCCATGAACCGCTCGCTGGGTCTTGCTTTCGTCGCTGCGCTTCACATTGATGACCCCGTCCTCGAGTTCAACGCTCATGCCCGGCATCAGCTGGTAGTGCAGCTCGCCCAGCTTTCCCTTGACGTGGACGACGTTGTCCTTCACTTCCACTTTGGTGTTGGCGTCAAATTTGACAGGGGCTTTTCCTATGCGTGACATTTAAAAACCTCCTACCAAACCTTGCAGATGTATTCGCCGCCAACGCGGTTTATTCTGGCATCACGGTCGACCATCACCCCCTGAGAGGTGGAGATGACCGCGCAGCCGGTGTTGTTGTACACGCTGGGGATCTTGTCTGCTTTCACATACACGCGCCTTCCCGGTTTGGAGATCCTCACCAGCCCCTGGATGATGGGCTTGCCGTCGTTTGTGTAGCGAAGATTTACAAGGATGCGCCTGTAATTTATTTTCTGTTCCGGATCTTTGTCGAGAACCTGGACACTGTTCACGAAGTTCTCCGCTGCGAGGATCTTGGTCAGCGCCTCGATCAGGCGGCTGTGGTTCACGATCACCTGCGGATGTCCGGCACGATATGCATTGCGGATTTTCGTCAATGCATCAGCTATCGGATCACTTACGCTCATTTGTTTGCTCCTTTGCTTACCAGCTGGCTCTGGTGATCCCGGGGATATGGCCCTGGGACGCGTATTTGCGGAAACACAGGCGGCACATGCCGAAATCGCGCATGTAAGCCCTGGGGCGTCCGCAGATCTTGCAGCGGTTATATTGTCTGACTTTGAATTTGGCTGTTCTTTGTTGTTTCAGGATCAGTGATTTTTTGGCCATTGATTCTCCTTATTCACTGCGCTGGAAGGGCATTCCGAGTTCCCGGAGCAGTTCGCGGGCTTCATCGTCGGTATGCGCCGTGGTGATGATGTTGATGTTCAGGCCGCGGATGGCGTCGATCTTGTCGTATTCGATCTCCGGAAAAACCGTCTGTTCCTTGAGCCCGAGGGAGAAATTCCCCCTGCCGTCGAAGGAATCCGCCGGGATCCCGCGGAAGTCGCGGATGCGGGGGATCACGATCGAGACCAGGCGGTCGAAGAATTCATACATGCCCTCATCACGCAGGGTGACCTTGCAGCCAATGGGCATGCCCTGGCGCAGCTTGAAGTTGGATATGGATTTGCGGGCCTTGGTGATGATCACCTTGCGTCCGGTGATCTGCTCCATGTCTTTGACCGCGTTATCCAGCAGGGCTTTGTTTTGGGTGGCGGCACCCACGCCCATGCTCACCACGATCTTGTCCAATTGCGGGATCTGATGGGGGTTCTTGTAGGCAAAACGCTTTTTCAGGGCTGGTATCACTGCCTTGCGGTATTGTTCTTTGATTCTGTTCATGCGGTCTTCTCCTACAGCTCGTCGCCGGATTTCTTGCACACGCGCACCCGGTGGCCTTCCTGGACCTTGATGACCGGTTTGGACACGGTGTTCAGCTTCTCGTTGAAGAGCATCACGTTGGAAGCGTTGATCGGCGCCTCCATGGAGATGATGCCGCCCTGGGGATTGTTCTGGGAAGGCTTGGCGTGTTTCTTGATCATGTGCACTTTTTCCACGATGACCCGGTTGGTCTTGGGATAGGCTTTCAGCACACGGCCTTTGCGGCCTTTGTCGTTGCCGCTGATCACGATCACGTAGTCGCCTTTCTTGATCTTGAGTTTGTCTGGCATCATGATCTCCTACAGCACTTCCGGAGCCAGGGAAACAATCTTCATGTATGCGTGTTCGCGCAGTTCGCGAGCCACGGGACCGAAGATGCGGGTTCCCTTGGGATCGTGCTTTTCATCGATTATCACGGCGGCGTTGTCCGCAAAACGGATGTAGGACCCGTCCGGACGCCTGATCTCTTTCGCGGTGCGAACGATCACGGCTCGTTCCACTGTGCCTTTTTTCACTTTGCCGCCTGGGGTGGCGGATTTGATCGCAACAACTATGACGTCGCCAATGCTGGCGTATTTACGTCTGGTGCCGCCCAGCACTTTGATGCACATGGCTTTTTTGGCACCGGAGTTATCGGCGATATTCAACATCGTTTGGGCTTGAATCATTCCAAAACTCCCATCTTACCTGCTGCGCTCTACGATCTTGTGCAGAGCCCAGCGCTTGCGGGCGCTCATGGGGCGGTATTCCACGATCTGCACCGTGTCGCCCTCGTGCGCTTCGTTATTCTCATCGTGCGCCATGAATTTCTTATGGCGGCGCACGGTCTTTTTATAGAGCGGGTGGATGTACTGGCGCAGAACGCGGACCACGATGGTCTTGTCGTTCTTGTCGCTCACGACCACACCCTGTTTGATCACTTTACGTGTATCAGCCACGGGTCACCTCACTTCTTTTGCTTTGAGCAGTGTGTTGATGCGGGCAATGTCTCTTCTCACGATGCGCAGCCGGTCTGGCCGGTCCAAGAGGTTCTTGGATTTCTGAAAGCGCAGGTTGAAGAGTTCCACGCGCAGCTCTTCGAGCCGGCTGTGAAGGTCTTCCATCGACATTTCGCGGATTTCTACGATCTTCATAATTCAACTCCTTCACGGGCGATCACGCGGGTTTTGATCGGCAGCTTGTGCGCGGCAAGGCGCATGGCTTCCTTGGCGATCTTGATGTCCACGCCCTCAAGTTCAAAGAGGACACGGCCTGGGCGGACGACCGCCACCCAGTATTCCGGAGCGCCTTTTCCTTTTCCCATGCGGGTTTCAGCCGGTTTCTTGGTGATCGGCTTATCCGGGAAAATGCGGATCCAAACTTTGCCCAAACGTTTCATGTGTCTGGTGATGGCGATACGGGCAGCCTCTATCTGGCGGCTGGTGATGAAGGCGTCTTCCAGGGCGATCAAACCGTAATCGCCAAAGTCGATGTTGCTTCCGCTCCAGGCCAGCCCGTTGCGTCTGCCCTTCATCATCTTGCGATGTCTAACTTTCTTTGGTGCTAACATTTACCTTCTCCTATCCCAGGATGTCGCCCTTGTAGATCCACACCTTGATGCCGATCACGCCGTAGGTGGTGTTTGCTTCCACGCAGGAGTAATCGATATCGGCACGCAGGGTGTGAAGCGGTGTGCGGCCCTGTTTGTAGCGCTCGGTGCGCGCGATCTCCGCTCCGCCGAGACGGCCGGAGATCTGGACTTTGACGCCCTGGGCTCCTTCCTTCATCACGTTGCGGATGGCCATTTTCATGGCGCGGCGGAAGGCCACGCGCTCTTCCAGCTGACGGGAGATCTCCAGACCCACCAAACGCGAGTCCAGCCACATCTTGTCGATCTGCTCGATATTGATGGAGACAGTGATCGGGTTTTTGCGGTTCTTGTTGATCAGAACGTTCAGCTCGTTGCGCAGGCGGTCAATGTCTTCGCCTTTTTTGCCGATGACCAGCCCGGGGCGGGCAGTGTGGATGTCGATGTTGATCGAACTGGTCTTGCGCGAGATCTGCACTCTGGAAACCATCTTCTGGTCCAGGCGCTTGTGGATGTATTTACGGATCTGGATGTCTTCCTGGAGGAAATCCACGTAGGTGGCGCCCTGGGCGAACCAGATCGACTCGGTGTCTTTATTCACACCGATACGGTACAGAATGGGGTGTATCTTTTGTCCCAAGGTATTCCTCCTATTCCTCTATCAGTCTGATTTCCAGAGCGATGTGGCAGGTCTGTTTGCGGATCATGAAGGCCCGGCCGTGCGATCTGGGCATGTAGCGTTTCATCTGGGGGCCCGAATCGGCTGTGGCTTCGGTCACATAGACCCGGCTGAGGTCGATTTTGGGTTCCTTCACCTGGGCGTTCGCCACAGCGGAGGCCAGCAGCTTGCCGATCGGCTCGGCCGCGGCCCGGCGTGAGAATTGCAGGATGCCCTGCGCTTCGGGAACGCTCTTGTAGCGGATCTGATCCAAAACCAGACGTGCTTTGCGGGCTGAACCGCGGGCAAAACGGAGTTTGGCTGTTGCTTCCATTATCTATGCTCCTTATTTACCCTTTTTCTTGTCTTTGTGGCCACGGTAGGTGCGCGTCGGTGAAAACTCGCCCAGCTTATGTCCCACCATGTTTTCGGTCACATACACCGGTACAAACTTGTGTCCGTTGTGCACCGAAAAAGTATGTCCGATAAAAGAGGGTATGATCATGGAACGGCGGGACCAGGTCTTGATCACGTTTTTCTTGCTGTCGGTGTTCAGGATTTCCACTTTCTTCAGCAGATGATCATCGACAAAAGGACCTTTCTTGATTGAACGTGCCATTTTTTCCTTCCTTTATCTCTTCTTCACAGCTTTCACGATATATTTATCGGAATACTTGCGGGTTTTGCGGGTTTTGCCGCCTTTGGCGGGTTTGCCCCAGGGTGACACGGGATGGCGTCCGCCTGAGGATTTGCCTTCGCCGCCGCCCATGGGGTGATCCACAGGGTTCATCACCACGCCGCGGACAGTGGGGCGGATGCCCAGCCAGCGTTTGCGGCCGGCTTTGCCCAGCTGGATCAGGTTGTGATCCTTATTGCTCACCTGGCCCATGGTGGCCAGGCATTCCTTGCGGATGAGGTGCACGTCGTTGGAGGGCATTTTCACATGCACGTAGTCGCCGTCCTTGGCCACAACCTGGCCGTAGGACCCGGCGGAACGGGCGATCTGGCCTCCGCGGCCTTTCTTCAGCTCAATGTTGTGAACTGTCGAGCCCAGCGGGATCCTGTCCAGCGGAAGGGTGTTGCCCAAAGCGATCTCGGCGTCCGGGCCGGACATGACCTTCATCCCCACTTGCAAGCCTTCGGGGGCAATGATATACCGCTTTTCGCCGTCCACATAATGCAGCAGGGCGATGCGCGCGGTGCGGTTCGGATCATATTCGACGCTGGCAACTTTGGCCGGGATGCCGAATTTGTTGCGCTTGAAATCGATCACACGGTAATGGCGGCGATGTCCGCCTCCGCGGTGGCGGCAGGTGATCCTGCCCCGGTTGTTGCGTCCGCCGGTTTTGCTCATTGGTTTGAGCAGCGATTTTTCCGGCGAATCCGTGGTTATCTCGGCGAAGGTGTAGCCCGTGCGGAAACGCAGGGTGGGAGTGGTGGGTTTGTATTTCTTGATTCCCATGCTGTGCTCCTTAGGCCTCGAAGTCGGCGATCTTGTCGCCTTCTCTCAAGGTCACGATCGCCTTTTTCCAATCCGGGCGTTTGCCGCTGTAGCGGCCCAGGCGTTTGGGCTTGCCCAGCATGCGGATCGTATTCACATCCAGCACTTTCACGGAGAAGATCTTCTCGATGGCGTGCTTGATCTCGATCTTGTTGGCGTTGATGCTCACCTTGAAGGTATAGGTGTTGGTGGTTTGAGCCTGAGTCGAACTCTTCTCGGTGATGATCGGGGAAATGACTATATTGCGCGGATGGATCATTTGCTGAATACCTCCTCGACTTTGCTGAGGGCTGACTGGGTCATCAGAATGTAGCTGCTTTTCAGGACCTCATAGGCATACAGGCTGTCCGCCCGGTCGGTGATGACGTCAGGCAGGTTGGTGAAGGATTTCACGGTGGGCTGGTGATTTCCGTCCGTGACCACCAGTTTGCGGCCTCTTTCCGGGATCATTTTGCCCAGCAGGTCCAGCGCCTTTTTGGTGTTCGGCGCGTCGAAATCCAGCGAGTCAACGATGAAGATGCGGCCTTCGCGGGCCCGGTCAGTGAGGGCGACCTTGAGGGCCATGCGCTTTTTGGTGCGCGGGATAGGGCGATACCAGTCCTTGGGGAGGATCGCAAACGCGCGTCCACCGTGCACGCGCACCGGAGTGCGGCGCGAGCCGGGACGGGCGTTGCCGGTGCCTTTCTGTTTGAACAGCTTGCGGGTGCTGCCGGCGGTCATGGCGCGGTTTTTCTTCTGCACCGTGCCCTGGCGCTGGTTGCCCAGATACATGGTCACAACCTCGTGCAGCAGCACTTTCGGGGAATTGACGTCCACGTCAAAAACGCTGGCCGGAAGCTCTATCTCTTCCATCCGTTCGCCGAGGGAGTTGAATTTTATCGCTTTAACCATTTTCTTCCCCCTATTGTTCCTTGTGGATGGTGACCAGGGAATTGCGATGACCGGGCACCGCGCCTTTCACCATGATCAAATTTTGTTCGGGATCCACTTTCACCACCTGCAGGTGGCGAACGCTCACCTGGCGGTTGCCGTGCTGGCCGGCCATCTTCATGCCTTTCAGCACGCGCGAGGGCTGGGCGCACTGGCCGATGGAGCCGCCGCCCCGGAAGGATTCGTGCACGCCGTGGGAGGCCATGAAACCTGAAAATCCGTGCCGCTTCATCACGCCGGTGTAGCCGTGGCCCTTGGAATTGGAGCGCACGCAGACCGTCTCGTCCGGCGTGAACCAATCCGCCTTCAGATCGCTGCCCACCTCGTAATCATCGACCTGCTGGCCGAACGCGGGGCGAAACTCGCGCAGATAGCGGAAAAAAGGGCTGGCGTTTTTCTTATAATAACCCTGCAGCGGTTTTTTCACCCGCTTTTCGGGAAGCTCTTCGTAGCCCATTTGCAGGGCTTCATATCCATGCAGATCCTTGCTACGCTTGCAAACAACGCGGCAGGGCCCGGCCTGGATCACCGTTACGGGGATCAACTTGCCATTCTCGTCAAAGATCTGCGTCATGCCAATTTTTTTGCCTATTAGTCCCAGCATGATCAGCTCCTTGTATTGGCTTTGATCTCCACATGCACTCCCGCGGGCAGGCTCAGCTTCTTCAAAGCGTTGGTGGTCTGCTGCGTGGGGTTCATGATGTCGATCAACCGCTTGTGGACCAGCATTTGGAATTGGTCCTGGGATTTCTTGTCAGCGTGGGGCGAACGCAGGATCGTGTACAGGGTCTTGTCTGTGGGCAACGGGATCGGGCCAATGACCTTGGCGCCGGTGTTGCGCGTGCTGTTCACAATTTCCGCCACAGATTGGTCCAGTAAACGATGGTCGTAAGCCTTAAGCTTGATCCGGATGCGATTTTCGGATTTACTCACTGGTTCCTCCACTATTTAGACAGAAAACCCCCATCGGGCTGCAGCAGCCAAACGGGTTACAGCTGCGCCGCGCGCGGGTGGGTTCTGCTAAATTGGCTTTCAGGTTGCTGGGGTGCAAAGCTTTCGCTTTCCCCCCTGTGATACTCGTACGAGTATCCCGTAAACAGGATAACATCGTTCCTCCTAAAGAACTATAAGTCCTCGCAAAATTTGGGACTTGTGCTATGCGCTGGGTATAATTTTCGCAAGTGGGGGACAGGATTTTGGCCGCTCTGTTTTCTGTCAACAGCTTTTTTTTAGGTTTACTCCATTTGAGGCAATGGAGTTCAAGCCACCAAATCCACCTATCAATAACTAAATATCTTATAGGCGGGTTGGACTTCATGGCCGGGTATAATTATCAGCCTGCCCCTGAAGTCCATGAGGCAAGATAAGCTGTTCTTAGGCATAAGGTTACATAGGCCTCATAAACTCCAAGTGCGCTACTTGGGGTTACTCCCTCTTGAGGTCATACTGTGATGAGAGCCGGCAAGAGCCCGGAGTATTATGAGGCGAAAGACATCTGAGAGCGTTGCACATAACCGGAAAGCCGGTTATGTATAAAGCTCAAAAATCCGGAGGGCAGGGG
>JAGOIS010000046.1 GCA_017995495.1 Candidatus Cloacimonadota bacterium | reverse complement strand
CGAACCAGTGACCTCTACGATGTCAACGTAGCGCTCTAACCAAGCTGAGCTAATCACCCGTGTATGGAATGCCATCCCAAAAAGGGGCGGATTTTTGTCAATCAAATTTTGCCGGAGGCTGCCCCGATACCCTAAGGAGCGGCTCCAAATACTCCCGCAAACCGTGCCTTGCCCCGGCGCGATTTCCCAGCGCGCTGCGCCTCAATGCAGCCGGCCCGTCCAGGGATGGGACTTGCGCCAGCCGGCTTGGGACTTGTACTTCACGTAATACACCTTCAGATCCGCCTGGGAGCGGTATTTCACAACTTTCACCGTGAAATCAGCCTTGCTTTTGTACTCTTCAAAAAACCAGATCTGGTCCTTGTTTTTCGCCTGAGACCTGTATTTGGCCACCCACACGCAGAGGTCGGCCTCGCTCTTGTATTTGCAGACCCATACTTTCAGATTCGGCGTGCCGCTGTCCAGCACGTGCACCGAGCCGGCCCGGGCAAATACCGCAGCCAACACCAACGTCAACAGGGCGATAAGCTGCTTCATCTCTTCCTCCCCGAATGATTCTCCTTGCTATCCACATTCAGCCAACCACCGGAAATTTGTCAAGCATCCTTCCCCTGGCCCCCACGATCAATACGGAATAAATACGGAATCAATACGGATTTCATCCGTATTGATTCCGTATTTATTCCGTATTGATAATGGGAGGGAAGGGTGATTTCGTCCGGGTGATATGGGAGTTAAGACCTGGTGTCAAAACCCCTGAGAAAATGATCCTGGCACACTCCCATCAGGGTGGTGTCTGGCTTGGATTGACAGGTGTGGAAGCGAGATTTAACTTGACAGCAACGGAGATCATGATCAAGGGTCATGGATATCTGGCTGGTTTGGCGGTTGTCTAGCCACCAGGCAATATTAAGGATCTCAGGAAGAGAGGAGAGTTTCATGAAATGCCCTGCCGGCATTGATCAACCTGTTTTGGACCTTGATTACAGGCGCCACGAAAGACGCCCTGGGAGCTGGATTTGCGCAAGCTCCTGATACCGTTGACACTGCTGGTGATTGTTCTGGGCCTGCTGCTTTGGGTGGCCACCTGGGACCTGAACCCCAAAGTGAAGCCGCAGATCTTTCCCACTCCGGCTTTGCGGGTCACCAACAACGCCTGGGTGGGCTACTGGGTGGAACCCTTTGAGATCAAGATCAAAAGCGGCGACCAGGTGATGTTCACCCTGAACAGCTACACCCGGAAGTTTGTGAAAGCCCGCCAGACCACCTCGATCCCCCTGACCAGGAAGCGGGGAGAGCTGAACGGCCTCAGTTTTGGCGACCTGGCGAACTTCAGGGTGGAATCCGAGGTGACGGCCACCAGATGGGGCCTGCGAAAAACCGTCGTCGTGAACAGGAGCATGTCGCTGGCGGAAATTCTGGGCGAAGCTGTGCAGGCATTTTAGCGCATCGCCCTCCGGAACCGGCTCTGCTTAGCGTTGTATTTGTCTGTCATAACCTCATGTGGGGCATTTGGATATAACTATTAATTGTCCATAGGGTAAGATTTTTCCTTGACACCCTCCTCCGGTTGAGTATACTGACCCGGTTAATTGTAACCAGTTGAGAATAGAACGCTTGAGTGTCCCCAGCTGAATTTGCTTCTGAGTATATGCACGGGGATGCATAGGAATATGGAGTTTTTTATGCCCAAACATACAACAGCGGCGCTGGATTTCGCCGCGAAGCTTATCAAAGGCCGGGGCAGGGTTCTGTTGCTATTGTTGTCGTTGTTGGTTTTGTCCAGCCTGCCTCAATTCATCGGAGCGAGCGCCATCGGCCACAAGAATTACACCGAGGTCACGCGCAGCATGGTGGAAACCAGCCGCCAGTATCTTGGCCGCCCCTACCAATTTCGCAATCCCCAGGGCGCAATCATGGACTGCAGCGGCTTTGTGCAGTGGATCTACGCCCTCCACGAGGTCAGCATTCCCCGCACCTCCAGGGAGCAGGGTGCCAGCAGCCGGCGGATCCCGCTGAGCGAGGCCCGGCCCGGCGACCTGATGTTTTTCCGCGGAACCAGGGGCGGGTCGAACGTGATCGGCCACGTGGGTATGGTGGTGGAAAACAACGGCAATGGCCTGAAAATGATCCACAGTTCCTCGCGCGGCGTGGTGATCGACGATTATCACTCCAGTCCGAACTACGTCCGGCGTTTCCTCTATGCCGGCCGGATGCCCCAGCTGGAAGCCAAATACCCGGATTTTGTGCCTCCCGCCCGCAACGTCTGCGTGATCGGGGTCGGCGATATCATGCTGGGAACGAACTACCCCTCGGTGGAATATCTGCCCCCCAATGACGGCAAAGACCTCCTGGCCCCGGTAAAGCACATTCTGGCGGGCGCCGACCTCACCTTCGCCAACCTCGAAGGGGTGATCCTCACGGACAAAGGCGTCCCCAAAAAGTGCTCCAATCCCTCTGCCTGCTATGCCTTTAAGAGCCCGGACCACTATGCCGCCCGTCTGAGCGAGGCCGGGATCGATGTGGTGAGCCTGGCCAACAACCACAGCGGCGATTTTGGCGTCACCGGCAAGCGCAACACAGTGATGAAGCTGGATGAACTGGGGATCAAATTCGCCGGCCTCAGCGAGTTTCCCTCCCAGGTCTTTGTCCAGGATGGCATCCGCTACGGTTTCTGCGCCTTTTCCCCCAATTCCGGGACCATGCAGATCAACGACTACAAGACAGTGCAGCAGACCATCCGGGAGCTCAACTCCAAGTGCGACATAGTGTTGGTATCCTTCCACGGGGGCGCGGAAGGCCAGGACATGACCCGCGTTAACGGCAAAACAGAATTCTACCTGGGTGAAAACCGTGGCAATCCCCAGGAGTTTGCCCGCATTGCCATCGACGCCGGAGCGGACATCGTTTTCGGCCACGGGCCCCACGTCACCCGTGCCATCGACATCTACAAAGGCCGCTTCATCGCCTACAGCCTGGGCAATTTCTGCACCTACGGCCGGTTCAACCTCTCCGGCAGGCTCGGCCTTGCCCCCATTGTGAAGGTGAATGTGAAGGGCGACGGCGAATTTGTCGATGCCGAGATCATCTCCGTGAAACAGTCCGGCCAGGGCGGTCCCATCCTCGATGAAGGCAATGCCGCCCTTAATGAGATCATCAACCTCACCCGGCTCGACTTTCCCGAAAGCGAACTGGTGATCTCGCCAGAGGGGAAAGTCACCCGCAGGAACGCCGGGGCTGCGGTCAGCCTGGCCAATCAGCCCGAGACAGCCACAACCAACTGAGGAACGCCATCCAAGCCCTTTTTCAGCCGGTGCCCTGCCGGCTTTTTTGTTTCGGGGCGGCGGACCCTCAGGAAAAGCACTTGACTAATGTGGCCGCCTGATAAATCTCGCTCTATGGAAAGGAACCGCAGCAAGCTGTGGCTGGCGCTCAAATATTTGCGCGGCCATGGTCACGGCCTCATCAACCGCTCCCACTGGCTCACGATCGCCGGCATCGCTCTTGGCGTCACGGCCCTCATCTGCGTGAGCAGCGTGATGAACGGCCTCAGGGGCGACATCCGTGACCGCATCACCGGCACCCTAAGCGAGATCAAGATCACCTCAGAAGGCGGCGCCCCCATCGCGGAATATCAGCCCGTGGTGGACAAACTCGGCGCCCAGGGGTACCAGGCTGCCCCCGTGGTGCGGAGTGAACTGGTGCTCAAGAAGGGGGAACAGATCTACACGACCCTCAGTTTTGGGATCGATCCGCGGCGCCATTCCCTCATCAGCAAAGCGCTTCAGGATGATCTCACGGCGGTGGGCCCGGATGTTCAGGGCATCCTCTCCGGCAGCGTTGCCGGCCAGGATTTCGCGGAGAACGGCATCGCCCTGGGCTTCGCGCTGGCCAGCCAGATGGGGGTCCGGGTGGGTGACGAACTGCAGTTGCTTTCCCCGGTTTTCGACGTGCCCACGGCCTTTGGCCTGCTGCCCAAGGTGCGATCGGTGCGCGTGGCCGCCATCTTCAATGCCGGAATGCCGGATTATAACTCAACCTTCAGCTTCATTCCCCTGGATCTGGCCCGCTTTTTCCGGGGCTACGTTTCCGAGGTGGATTACATCGAGGTTAAAACCGCCGACTCCAGCTCGCCTCAGCGCCACACCCGCAGGATCAGAAGCCTGCTTCCCGGCTTCCAGGTGGAGGATTGGAGCGCCTACGACGCCAATCTCTACAGCGCCATCCGCTTCGAGAAATACCTGATGTTCGTGATCATGCTCTTCATGTATGTGATCGCCAGTTTCAACCTCACCGGCTCCATGCTCAAGACCATCGCCCAGAAGAAGCGCGAGCTCGGGCTACTGAAGGCTTTCGGCTACCGCGAGGGCGACCTGCGCGACCTCTTCCTCATCCAATCGCTGATCCTGGCCACCCTCGGGATCGTGGTGGGGATCGTGGTCGCCACCGCCCTGCTGCTGGTCCAGAAGCGTTTCAGCCCGCTTTCCATGGGCATGGGTGACACCGGCCCGCTGCCCCTGCCGGTCACCTTTGCCTGGACGGATTACCTCACGGTGATCCTCGCGTCCTATTTCATCACCCTCGTGAGCGTGATCCTGCCTTTGCTGCGCCTGAAAAAGATCAATCCCATCGAACTCATCCGCCAGACCACATAAAGGAACCAGACATGGATAAAAAAGAACTTTACACCCTCGCCCTGGCTCAGGAGATCCGTTCCCAGAAGCTCTATTCAGCCCTGGCCAAGGGCTTCCAGCGCCCTGCCAACAGCGCCCTCTTCACCGAACTCGTCACTCTCGAAAAGAACCACGAAGAAAGGCTGCGCCAGGCTTTCGGGACCGAATTCCCCGGCGTGGAACCCGATCCCTTCAGCTGGAAAGATCCCGAACTTGAGGGCATCGATCCCACCGACCCCTCCCAACTGCTGCAATACGCCATCAGCCGCGAGGAAAGCGCCCGGGCCCACTATCTGGCCTTCGCGGAGGAGGCTGTTGACGGCCACATCAAAAAGCTTCTGCTGGAACTCGCGGACGAAGAGGAAAACCACCGCTCACTGCTCTTAACGGAGCACCAGAGGATCCTCGGCGCCCTCCAGTGGTTTGACGCCAGCGAGCTTGACGGCTTCATGGATTATTAGGAAAGACCCGATGAGCGGAGATCAGACCGACTTTCTGGCCGAACCTGACAGCGCCCGGCGCGACGCCCCGCTGGCTGAGCGGCTCCGTCCCACCAGCCTCGACGAGCTTCGCGGCCAGGCCAAACTGGTGGCCAAAAACTCTCTGCTCAACCAGATGATCGCCTCAGGCGAATATCATTCCTTCATCCTCTGGGGTCCGCCCGGAACCGGAAAAACCACCATCGCCCGCATCATCGAGCGCTTCTCCGGGCACCGCTTCGTCCAGTTCAGCGCGGTCCTTTCCGGGATCGGCGACGTGAAGGCCGTGATGAAGGACGCCGCCTACGCCCACCGCCGCCACAACCAGCGCACCATCATCTTCATCGACGAGATCCACCGCTTCAACAAATCCCAGCAGGACGCCTTCCTTCCCTATGTGGAGGGCGGTTCGGTGATCCTGATCGGCGCCACCACGGAAAATCCCTCTTTCGAGGTGATCCCCGCCCTGCTGTCCCGCTGCCATGTCTTTGTGCTGGAGATGCTTTCCGAGGAGGACCTGGGTGCCATCATCGCCACCGGCTATGCCGAGCTGGGTTTGGAGGAGGACGAAAATGTGCGCGGCTGGCTGGCCCAACAGAGCGGAGGGGACGCGAGGCGCGCCCTCAACCAGTTGGAATTGCTGGAGCCCTGGCTGCGCGAGGATCCCCACCCGGACCTCAAGGAACTGGCCGCCATCCTCGAAAAGAAGACCCTGTTTTACGACAAGGACCGCGAAGAGCACTACAACCTCATCTCAGCTCTCCACAAATCCCTCCGCGGCTCCGATCCCCAGGCCGGTCTCTACTGGCTGGCCCGGATGCTGGAAGCCGGTGAGGACCCGCGCTACCTCGTCCGCCGCCTCATCCGTTTCGCCTCCGAAGACGTGGGCCTGGCCGATCCCAACGCCCTCACCCAGGCCATCGCCGCCAAGGAAACCGTCCTCTTCCTGGGCATGCCGGAGGCCAACAACGCCCTCGCCCAGCTTGTGGTTTACCTGGCCACCGCGCCCAAAAGCAACGCCCTCTACACCGCCTACTCCGCCGCCGCCGAGGACGCCCGCAAAACCAGCCACTACGGTGTTCCGCTCCACATCCGCAACGCCCCCACCAAGTTGATGAAGGACCTCGATTACGGCAAGGATTACCAGTACGACCACGAACACGAGCTCCACTACGCCTATCAGAAGTATTTCCCGGACCAGATGCGGGAAAAGACCTACTACACTCCCGGCGATTTCGGCTTTGAAAAGGAGATCGCCAAACGCATCCAGTGGTGGCTGAAGCTGCGTCAAAACAAGGACAAGTGAGCTTGTCCGACCCCTCTTGCCGAAGCGGCGGAGGGCAGTTCTCCAGGCCAGTACTTTCAGATCATCCCGGCCGACCCTTGTGATGCCGGAGCCTCCACCCGGGAATGATCCAGCGGCGGAGAATCAGCTTGACAAAATTTCAGGCTCCACATTATTTTGCAGTGGTTTAATAATAACCGATATAACGGGGCTCATCCCCATTAAGGCAGGATATCATGAAGATCAAGCTCATCCTCCTGGCGTTCCTTTTGTGTGCCGTGCCTCTGCTGGCCACAGTTTATCACCAGTACGATCTCACGCCTCCCCAGATCGAAGCCGCGGGCCAATACACCCGGATCACCCTGGGCGGCGCGATCCCCTCCGGCGAACCCGGAAGCCCCGCCCTGCCCTGGTTGGGCGCCAAACTGCTCCTCCCCCTGGGAAGCCAGGCCAGCCAGGTGGAGGTGGAACGCTCCGATCCGCGCCATTACCAGCTGGACAAGCCGCTGGAGCCCATCGCGCGGCAGTATCCGCTTTCCCTGGCGGAAACGCCGCCGCTCACCCAGCCGGACCCCGCGATCTACCAAGTGTCCGCAGTCTGGCCCCAAACGCCCCACAGCGGCCCCAACACCCAGTTCCTGGCCGGCCATCCCATAAACTTCACCCTGGTCTGCCCCTTCGACTACAACCCGGTTAGCGGCGAACTGGTCTTCTACGCGCGGATCGGGCTGAGGGTCGGGACCGCTCCATCCACCCTGGCGGCGGAAGCCGGCGCCCTCCTCAAGGAAGACGCCCCCACCGCTGCCAGGCTCGAACGCCTGGTGGACAATCCCGCCGCCCTCTCCCGCGGCGAAGGGCCCACCACCGGCTATGAATACCTGATCATCCACGACGCCGCCAAAGCCGGCTTCTGGCTGCCTCTCAAAGCGCTTTACGAGGCTCGGGGGATGAATGTGCTGATGAAGCCGGTGAGCGAGATCCAAGCCGAAGCTTCCGGAGCCACAACTCAAGAAAAGATAAGGAATTACATCATCTCAATCTATGCCGCCAACTCCCTCCGTTACGTTTTTCTGGCCGGCGACACCGATGTGATCCCAGCCCGCGGACTCTATGCCTCCTCGGGGAGTTACACCGACGCGAACATCCCCGCCGACATCTTCTACAGTTCCCTGGACGGCAACTGGAACGCCGACGGGGACAGCTATTGGGGCGAGATCGGCGAGGCCGACCTCATCCCCGAACTCGCCATCGGCCGCTTCTGCTACAACAGCGACGCCGAAATAACCAACTTCCTCGCCAAGCTCACGGATTACCTCAACACCCCCGAGGAGAGCGAAACCAAACTGGCCCTCTATTTGGGCGAAAAACTCAATTCCGACCCCACCTGGGGCGGGGACTACATGGACGAACTGATCGACGGCTGCTCCGCCAACGGCTACACCACCACCGGGATCCCCTCCTTCTGGGATCAGGCCAAGCTTTACGACCGCGACCTCGGTTCCTGGAACGAGACCACCCTCTATCCCTACCTGAACCAGGGCTACAACTTCGTGAACCACCTCGGCCACGCCAACACCAGTTACGGACTCCGCTTGTACGACTATGAGGTGGAGCCTGAATATATCACCAATGACGGTGAGGGCGAGAACTTCTC
This sequence comes from Candidatus Cloacimonadota bacterium, assembly GCA_017995495.1. GTDB lineage: Bacteria > Cloacimonadota > Cloacimonadia > Cloacimonadales > Cloacimonadaceae > Syntrophosphaera. Next base: position 1,610 of record JAGOIS010000046.1, on the reverse strand, counting down.
CATCATCTCCACCCAGGGCTGCTATTCCGGCGCCTTCGATTCCGATTGCTTTGCCGAAAAGATCAGCAGCATCTCCACCGCCGCCGTTGCCATCTTCGCCAATTCACGCTACGGCTGGTACGCCCCCTCATCCACCCACAGCTCCTCCCAACGCTTCCACCGCGAATACATCGACGCCATCTTCGGCGAAGGGATCCACGAACTGGGCGCCGCCATCGCCGACGCCCGGGCCGACGCCGTTCCCTACACCCTCAATTCCGGCGTGATGCACTGGTGCCACTATGAGATCACCCTCTTCGGAGATCCCGCAATGAAAGCCTGGACGGACACGCCCGACTCCATCTCCGCCCAGCTCCCCGCGGCCTGGATCTCCGGGCTGGACCACTATGAGATCCAAACCAATTCCCCCGGCGCCAACCTGCGCATCAAGGACGGCGCCAACTTCCTCTACGACGGCTTTGCCAACGCCGCCGGGCTGGCCTACGTCCATCTCTCCCAGGTGATCAACCCCGGCACCTACGACCTTTACATCACCGCCGACAACCGCTATCCCCATCACACCCAGATCACTTTCCAGGCCAGCGCCGAACCTTACCTAACCTGTTCCCGGATAATCTGTAACGACGCCGACGGGCTCCACCACTTCGGCGAGCAGGCCGGTTTCACCGTCACCCTCAAAAACGTGGGCCAGGCCGATATGGTTCAGGGAGGCACCCTCACCCTCACCAGTCCCTCGCCAAACGTCCAGGTCCTCGGCGGCTGCCATGCCTTCGATCCTCTGGCGGTGGGCGATTCCCTGGTGATCGCGGATGTCTTCCAGATAGCGGTGACAGGTGAATTTGACGATCTCACCCCGGCCCAGTTCCTCTTCACCGCCGCTTATGACAACCTGGAGACCCAGTCCCACGCCTGGCTCACCCTCAACGCCCCCGTGTTGGTGCTCACCGCTTACCAGGCTGTGAATCCCGTCTGGCACATCCAACCCGGCGCCACCCCGGCCGTGGATGTCTCGATCTCCAACCTCGGCTCCGGCCACGCTTTCGCTCCCACCCTCGATCTGGTCTGCGCCAGCCCTCACGCCCTCCTCTCCGCTTCCTCCGTGCCCCTGGCCCCGCTTGCGCCCTCCGGTCAGGCCAGCTACAGCGCGGCCTTCAGCCTCGACATTCTGGGGTCCGCCCCCCTGGACGCGCCCATCGTGGTGAATTACAGCCTGGGCGCGGAAAGCGGCGCCGGTGACGAGGGCGAGTTCCGGATCTACATCAGCGAAAGTGGATACCATTTTGAGAACAACCTGATGGGCTTTGCCAGCGTGGACCTCGACCCCGCCTTCTTCAACCAGTGGCACCGCGACAGCCATGGCAACCACAGCCTCAACGGCTCCTGCGCGGTCAAATTCGGCAGCCCCGGCGGGCTCACCTATGAGGACAGCTCCTATGGCGCTTTGGAAAGCCCGTCCTTCAGGCTGGGAGCAGATTCTGAGCTCAGGTTCTTCCACTGGCTGAGCTCCGAGCCGGATTGGGACGGCGGCCTCGTGCAGATGTCCATCGACGGGGGGGATTGGTTCCAGATCACTCCGGAAGGCGGCTACAACAGCTACTCCACCGAAAACC
>JAGOIS010000045.1 GCA_017995495.1 Candidatus Cloacimonadota bacterium | reverse complement strand
TAGTTAAAAGAATACCGAAAGTGATTCAAAGAAAGTCTGATGTGTCTGAGCTTCAAGGCATCATAGACACGAAAGAAGTTCTTGATGTAGATTTGAAAGAAATTGGTGTGATCAGCGGCGATGTTATCGAATTTGTACAAAGCTAACCTAGGTTTGAATACGAAAACAACTCGTTCAATTGCCATCCTAATCTAGACGAATATATCAGATGAGGCAACATATGCAAACATCTGATAGAACCCCGGTGTAAAATTGACTAACCTCGTTCTTATGCAATTTTCCTGTCACAATTTGCAATTCTCGGTGATCGGATTTGCAGTTATCCTGTCAAAAACTACCTAATGGAGTCTTGGAAAGGATGAGTAAGGATGAGCAACGATGCGACAGTTTGCAGTTTTCGCTGCACAATTTGCAGATTTCGTTGTCACGTTGCATCAACCTAAAAGCTGATTTCTTCCTTCGCTCTGCCTATCAATACGGAATAAATACGGAATCAATACGGATGAAATCCGTATTGATTCCGTATTTATTCCGTATTGATCGCCGGGGACCGGGCTGGTTTTTCCTATAAATCCACTGGGCAAAGAAAGGGGGAAAGAAGTTCAGCCGGGGCATGGCAGGATGGGTGCAGTATTTTTTAGGGTGGCAAAAACAGGGCTGGGGCTTAGTTTATCCAGGTATAGGAAAATAATTCTACAGGAGTAAAGGGATGCCAGAACTTCCGGAAGTGGAAACAGTATTGAGGGGCGTGGTTAACGAGCTGAGGGGTAAGCAGATACGGGGATTGGATTGCTTTTATCCGGGAACGGTGGTGAAGGACCCCGAACTTCCGGAAAAGGTGTTTCCCGCCAAGTTCATCTCGCACGCGCGGCGCGGCAAATACATGATATTGCACCTCGAGCGCGGGGTGAGCGTGATCATCCATCTGCGCATGACGGGCAAGCTGGTTACGGACAAAGCGCTGGCGGACGGATCGCCCCACGAGCGGGCCTGTTTCCTGCTTTCCGGGCTGGAGAAACTCCATTTCATAGACATCCGCACCTTTGGCAAGATCGTGCTCTGCAAAACGGCCAATTTGGCTAAATTCATGCCGGAACTTGGGATCGAACCACTCTCCGCCGAGTGTGACGGAGCCCACCTGCGCGAGCTGCTGAAGGGGCGTAAAACCCCCGTTAAGAACGCTTTGCTGGACCAAAGGCTGATCGCGGGGCTGGGCAACATCTACGCCTGCGAGATCCTTTACCGGGCAGGGATCGATCCTGCCACCCCAGCCGGGAAGTTGTGCCTGCCCAAGCTGACCAAACTGGCGGCTGAAACCAAGGCTGTGCTGCAGGAAGCGATCTCCATGAACGGGACCTCGATCTCGGATTTCAGGCGGGTGGACGATAAAAGCGGGGAGTTCCAAAACTTCCTGCGCGTGTATCAAAAAGCAACCTGCCCCCGGGGCCACAAGATCGCCAAGATCAAGCAGGGCGGGCGCGGAACCTTTTTCTGCCCGGTTTGCCAAAAGTGAAGGCCGCGAGCTGCGAACATTTTGTTTGGCGGCCCTTTCGGCAAGCGTATACTATCTTGGTAGGACAGATTTTCACCAACGAAATTCATAAACCGAGGCAAGAGCATGAAAGCGTATAAGTTAAGAGACAATATCTGGTGGGTGGGCGGCATCGACTGGGACCTGCGTAATTTCCACGGCTACCTCACCCAGCGGGGCTCCACCTACAACGCCTATCTGATCATCGACGAGAAGATCACGCTGATCGACAACGTGAAGTATTACCTTTACGATGAAATGCTGGCGCGCATCAGCGACGTGGTCGACCCGGCCAGGATCGACATCATCGTGCAAAACCACGTGGAGATGGACCATTCCAGCGGGATGCCGATGCTGCTGAAGCTGATCCCCAACGCCAAAATTTACACCAACGCCAACGGCATCCGGGGCCTGAAGATGCATTACAAAGAGGATTGGAACTTCGCAGAGATCAAAAGCGGAGACAGCATCAACATCGGCCGGAGGGACCTGAACTTCCTCACCACCCCGATGGTGCACTGGCCGGATAACCAGGTGACCTACTGCCCCCAGGAAAAGATCCTCTTTTCGAACGACGCCTTTGGCCAGCACATCGCTTCCAGCGAGCGCCTGGCCGCGGATTACCCCTTCAGCATCGTGATGGAAGAGGCCAAAAAGTATTACGCGAACATTGTGCTGCCCTATTCCTCGCAAGTTCAGAAAGCCCTGGCAGCCGCTTCCCAACTGGAGATCGAGATGATCGCGCCCAGCCACGGGCTGATCTGGACCGAACACATTCCCCAGATCCTGGCTGCCTACACAGACTGGTCGAACAACGTGGCCGACCCCAAACGGGCCCTGGTGGTTTACGACACGATGTGGGGCTCCACCAAAAAAATGGCTGTGGCAATCGCGCAAGCCTTTGAAAACAAAGGCATCAAAGCCAAAATGCTGAATCTGCAGACCAACCACATTTCAGACATCATGACCGAGGTGATGGACGCCAGATTCATCGCCGTGGGCTCGCCCACACTGAACAGCTCCATTTTGCCGACCGTGGCTGCTTTCCTCTATTACCTGAAAGGGCTTTCGCCAAAAAGCAGGATCGGCCTGCCTTTCGGTTCCTACGGCTGGGGCGGGCAAAGCGTTCCCATCCTGCAACAACTCTTGGGCGATCCCAAAGAATGTGGCTTTGAACTGCTGGAGGCTGTGAAAACGCAGTACATCCCAGACAACGCCACTCTGGCGGAAATAACGCAAAATGTTGAAACACAACTAAATAAGTACATCTAAGGAGACATACATGATCAGCAAGACCCTCGAACAAGCCATCAACGAACAGATCAACCGGGAACTCTTTTCCGAGTATCTCTACGTTTCGATGCAGGCCTGGTTCAGCCATGAAAATCTGGACGGGATGGCCAACTGGATGAAAGTGCAGGCGCAGGAAGAGCATTTCCACGCGATGAAATTCTTCGATTGGCTCTTGGAACGCGGAGGCAAGGTGGAACTGCTGGCCATTGCCAAGCCGGACGTGGATTTTGGCAGCCCCCTGAAAGCCTTCAAAGCAGCCTACGAACACGAACAGTACATCACTAAAAGCATCAACGAACTGATGGACATCGCCATCCGGGAAAATGACCACGCGTCAAAAAGCTTCCTGCAGTGGTATGTGGATGAACAGGTTGAGGAAGAGGCGAACGCCGACCGCATCGTGAGCCAACTGGAAATGATAGGCGACAACATGCATGCCATCTTCATGCTGGACAGGGAATTGGGAACCCGGATTTTCGTCCCGCCGGTAGCTGGGGCCTGAACCAGGCAGTACGGCAAACATCATGCGGAAAGCCCCCATCGGGTTTTCCGCTTTTTTTCTTGACCCGGTTGGGGTTTTACTTGACAATTTCCAGATAGTGCCAGAGTGGAAATCATGAAAAAGGAAGCGCGACTGATCCTGGGAGGCGGGGCGGCTTATGGACTGGCGCATATCGGCGCCATCGAGGCAATCCGCGATGAATATCAGATCACGGGGATCGTGGGAACCTCGATGGGGGCGATCGTGGGAGGATTTTACGCCATGGGCAAAACCCCTCGGGAGATCCTTTCCATAGCCCTGGACAGCAAGTCCACCCTGGTGTTCAATCCCGGGCTGGTGCCGTTTCAGCCGCTCAAGCAGTCTTTGGACCTGATCAAGAGCCTCCACAACAAGAAGAAGATCATGGACCTCTTCGCGCGGTGGATAGGCCAGGTGAGGATCGAAGACCTGCCGCTGCCTTTTGTGGCCGTGGCCTACGACCTCAACCTGCGCAAAACCATCCTGATCGACAGGGGACCCCTCACCAGCGCGATGCGGGCTTCCTCCTCCCTGCCCCTGCTTTTCCCGCCGCACGAGGTGGACGGCCACCTCTTTGTGGACGGAGGCATAGAGCATCCGCTGCCGGTGGCTTTTGGCGATATGGTCCCGGGCGCATTCACCATCGCCGTAAACGTGTTGCCGCCTGTATCTCAGGAAGCCGAGCCGATCGGCACATCCGGAAAACCCGCCGCTTCCGAACTCCGCGTCCATCAGGTGGTGATCCAGTCCATATTGCAAAACCAGGGCTACGTGGCGATCCAATCCATGCTGCAAAAGCCGCCTGACCTCTTCATCGACGCCCACGACCCCAGCAAGAACATGTTCGCGCTGGCCGATGTGAAAGACTTTTATGAATTCGGCTACCGCGCCGCCAAAGCCAGCCTGGCCAAGGTGTCCGAACCGAGGTTCATGCCCCAGCTCCTCAGCCGCTACCAAGGCTTGGTCTCCCGCATCATGAAACGCGGCCAGACGGCAGGGGAGGGCTGAGTGCGTTTTGCCCGCGTCGCGCTTATGATCCTGTTTTTTGGTTCGGCCAACCTTGCCGCCCTGGATAGCGGGATCGAAGTTTCAAACCGCTTCTCGGCCCAAGGCGCCTGGCTGAGAGGGAATAATCTGCCGGACGGGATGGCGATTTTCGCCTGGAGGCCTGAACTTTTCGGCGCTTACAATCCGCGGCCAGAATTGCGGCTGTCCGCGGAAATGAGCGTGGACAACCGGCTGGAACTGCTGTTCCAGGATCCGGAAGCAACGCAGACGCTTAACTTCAAGCCCTACAGGGCTTGGGTGGCGGCGGCCTGGGGAAATACCGAACTGAAAGCCGGGCTGCAACATATCCGGATGGGAGTGGCACAGATCTACCGGCCTCTGCAGTGGTTCGACAATCTGGACCCCGGCGCTTTTCTGCAAGACTCCAAGGGAGTTCTGGCGCTCAATCTCAGCCATTTTTTCCCCAACCCGGAGCTGCGCCTGTGGGTCCTGCCCGGAATGGGGGAGACGCTGGAAACCCAGGCTGTGGCGAGCAGGCAGGGCAGTTGGGAATACGGCGGGCGTGTGGGGGTCTCCAGTTTATTGGGCGAAACCGGCCTGAGTTTCGATCGGAGCGAACCATTTTATCCGGGCGCGGATACCCAGCCAGTCGAAGAGTATAGATTTGGCCTGGACCAGCGGGTGGACGGATGGATGGGAGGCTGGCTGGAAGCGGAATTGAGCGTTCTGGACGGCGATCTAGGGTGTACGCCTCAAAACGCTGGTTACCCCGAACCGCGCTACAGGGCGGCCGCCACCCTGGGCGGCGATTACACTTTTGGCCTGGGAAATGGCCTCTACTCTTTGGCGGAAATTAGTTTACTTTCGACCCGGGACAGCTTTGGCCCCTCCGACCCGGGCTGGCTCCACAAGCTGAGGGGAGGCATGCTGTTAAACTATCCGCTCGGTTTGTTCGACACCTTGGTGATGCTGGGAACCTACAACGAGATCAGCCCCGGAAGATACACCGTTTCAATGGCTTGGCGCCGGTCTTACGATAAACTAAGCTGGGACCTCTCCCTGGGCTATGACAGCGCCAATCCCCTCACGCGGGACGGCGCGACGGCCTTGGGTTTAACGATAAATTACGATATATGAAGGGGTTATGGAAACAAAAACCGTCATCATCACAAGGATGAGCAAAGCTTTTCCCACCGGGGAAGGAGATTTCCTGGCTCTGAAAAGCATTGATCTGGAATTCGGAGAAGGCGAGTTCGCAGGGATAGTGGGTCCCAGCGGCAGCGGCAAGACAACCCTGCTGAATGTGATCGGATCGCTGGATGCGCCTACGTCCGGCGAGGTGGAGGTGCTGGACCATAAGGTTAGCCAACTCAGCCAGAAACAGTCCAGTGAACTACGCAGCCGCCATCTGGGCTTCATCTTCCAAACATACAACCTGCTGCCGGTTTACAATGTGTATGAAAACGTGGAGTTTCCGCTGCTACTGCTGAAACTGGACGGGCAGACGCGGGATAAAATGGTGAAGGAAGCTTTGGAGTGGGTTGGCCTCACGGACAAGATGCACAGCCGTCCCGCCCAGCTTTCCGGCGGCCAGTGCCAGCGGGTGGCGATAGCCCGGGCCATGGTGAAGAAACCTACTCTGGTGCTGGCAGACGAGCCCACCGCCAACCTGGACACCCAGAATTCCCTGCATATCCTGGATACCATGAAAAACATCAATGCCAGCCTGAAAACATCCTTCATCTTTGCCACGCACGATGACAAGGTGATCAAGTATATGCGCCGGGTGATCCGGCTGATAGACGGCGAGGTGGTTTCCGATGATCTTCAAACTGGCGTTTAGAAACATCCTGGGCAACGGCTGGCGAAGCCTGATAAACATCTTCATCATCGCCGCCGTGCTGATCAGCCTGATCTGGATGGAGGCGATGTGGTTCAGTTGGCTGGTGCTGGCCAAGACCCAGCAAAAAGAGTGGGAATTCGCCTCCGGGATACTTCGATCCGAAAACTACGACCCCTATGACGCCTTTTCCTGGGAGAAGAGCTACGCTCCCATTCCCGCGGAAGTGTTACCCCACGTGGCTTCCGGTGCCGTGGTGCCCATCCTCTACGCCCCGGGTGTGATCTATCCAGGCGGAAGGCAACTGAATGCCATGGTGAAGGGGATCCCCGCCGGCCAGACAGTGCTCAAACTTCCCTCCGGCAGCCTTTCTGGAGACGCTGATGGCCTGATCCCGGCCATGATCGGCGCCAATATGGCCAAAACCAGCAAACTCGAGCCGGGTGATGTTTTCACCCTAAGGGTCAAGGATTCCGCCGGCGCTTTCAATGCCGTCGACCTCCAGGTTGCCAAAATCATGGACTGCCCGGTGCCCTCGCTGGACATCGGCACCGTTTGGATGGACTTGGGCGCCTTGCGCGAAGCCAGGCTTCTGGATGACGTGGCCACCGTGCTGGTGCTGAAAGACCCTGTTCTGCAAACGGTCTCCGCGCCGCGATATAAACTGATCACCGAAAAAGAGTACTTTGCCGATCTGAATGAAATAGTGAAAACCAAAGCTACGGGCCAGTCCCTATTGTTCCTGCTGATGATCTTTTTGGCGATGCTGGCGATCTTCGACACCCAGGCCCTCGCCATCTTCAAGCGCCGCAAAGAGATAGGGATGTTGGCCGCCCTGGGTATGACCAAAGGCCAGATCACCCGGATGTTCACTTTGGAGGGTACCTTGTACATGCTGTTCGCGATTGTTGCCGCCTTGGTGCTGGGCTTTCCCCTGTTCTGGTACTTTGCCGTTAAAGGTTTTTCCCTGCCTGGCGGCGTGGATTTTGGCATGACTGGCTTCGGGGCGCCGATCAAATTCGTCTACCCGCTGCCGCTGATATTGGTTACACTGGCGCTGATGTTCATTCTCACGGCCTTTGTGAGTTGGCTGCCGGTACGCAAGATCGCCAGCCTAAACGTGGTGGAAACCCTCAAGGGGAGCCGGAATGCTTAAGTTTCTGATCAAAGGCGTGTTTCGCGACCGGCACCGCTACCTGTTCCCGCTGTTGATCGTGAGCGCCGGGGTGCTGATCATCCTATTGTTCCAGGCCTTCCTGCGCGGCTACATGGGCAGTTTTATCCGCCAGACTTCCGGCTTTGAAACCGGCCACCTCAAAGTAGTCACCCGCGCCTACGCCGAGTTGCTCAGCCAGAAGCCCTACGATCTGGGTTTCGTGGACATCCAGGACGAACTGAAGGCCTGGAGCGAAGCCTATCCCGAGCTCGAATGGGCGCAGCGGATCCATTTCGGCGCCTTGCTGGATGTTCCCGACGCGGCCGGCGAAACCAGGGAGCAGGGTGAGATCGCGGGCTTTGCCATCAATATCTTCGGTTTGGAGGCTGAACGCCGGAGAATGGGCTTGGCAAAAGGCCTCGCCGAGGGCAGGGTCCCAACCAGACCGGGCGAGATCCTGATCAGCGCCAAAGCCCTGGCACGGCTCAAACTAAAACTCGGTGACCCTGTAACCCTGATCGGGACCGATGCCAACGGCTCGATGGCCATGGCCGGTTTCCGCATCAGCGGAACGGTCCGATTCGGAGTGGAGGCCCTCGACCGCGGTGCCGTGATCGCCGATATTTCAGATATCCGCGCCATGCTGGACCTGCCTGGAGGGGCCAGCGAGATCCTGGCTTTTTTCAAGGACGGGGAATACAACAATGCCCGGGCGACCGCCATCCGCGACGGATTCAACGCCCGCTTCAGCCGGGAAGTCGAGGAATTCTCGCCAGTGATGCTGGCCATGAGCGACCAAAATGATCTGGGTTTCTTGATTGCGATCATGGATGGGGTGTTTGGCATGATGAGCATCGTCTTCATCTTCATCCTGGGCATCGTGCTCTGGAACTCCGGCCTGATGAACGGCATCCGCCGCTACGGCGAATTCGGTGTACGCCTGGCTGTGGGCGAATCCAAGCGCCACCTCTACCGCAGCCTGATCCTGGAAGCCGTGATCATCGGGGTGGCGGGCTCCCTGATCGGGGTGTTGCTGGGTGTGGCGGTAAACTGGTATTTCAACCTGCACGGGCTGGATATGAGCGTTTTTACCCGCAACACCACCCTGATGACCGAGGACATAGTGCGCACGGAGCTTAAGCCGCAGGACGCCCTGGCCAGCCTGATCCCCGGTGTACTTTCCACAGTGCTGGGAGCGGCTTTGGCTGGCCGCGCCATCTTCAGCCGCCAAACCTCCCAACTTTTCAAGGAACTTGAAACATGAACAAACTCTTTCTGCCCCTCTTCTTGCTGGCAGCGGCTCTGCTGAGCGCCGCGGATCCCGATCCCTCCTCAATCCTAAAGGCGGTGGATGCCAATCTCACCTTCAGCAGCTCACGCAGCGAAACCAGGATGCTGATAAAGGGTCGGCGCAGCTCCCGTACGGTGGAATCCATCAATTACGCCCAGGGCGATGACAAGTTTTACACGGAATACACCGCCCCGCCGCGGGACCGGGGCACCAAAATGCTGAAGGTGGGTGACAAACTCTGGATCTACGATCCCAGCACCGACCGCACCGTGCAGATCTCCGGAAACATGCTGAAGCAAGCGGTGATGGGCAGCGACCTTTCCTACGAGGATTTCATGGAGGCCTCCAAGCTTCAGGAAGATTACAGTGCCACTTTGGATGGCTCCTCCACCCTGGGAGGCCGGGACTGCTGGGTTCTAACCCTCACCGCCAAAAGATCCGGCCTTGCTTACCATTCCGCCAAGATCCATGTGGATAAAGCCCGCTTCGTGATCCTCTCGGAATATCTGTATGCCAAAAGCGGTAAACTGCTCAAATCCATTACTTTCGGCGACGTGAAAAAGGTCGGCTACCGCTGGTATCCCCATCATATAGTTTTCAAAGACGAACTCAAGTCCGGCGGAGGCACAGAGTATTTTGTAGATAATGTCCAGTTTGACATTGGCATCCCCGCCTCCACTTTTACCAAGGCAAAACTGAAAAAGTGATTTCCGCAGCCTGAAATAAAAGATTGACGTCAAACCCCAAAACAAAAAAAAGAGACCAACGTAGAAAAATATCCCAGGGGGAGCTATGAGCGCCAAACAGAAACAAGTACTGCGGACCGGCCTTTTCGACGGACTGGATCAGACTATTGTGAGCAGTCTCACACACGAACTCGGTCAACAAAAGTTACAGCAGGGCGATTTCCTGAACATCGAAAACATCCGGGATCAACCACTTTATGTGATCACCAAAGGCAGCGTGGCACTGGCCAGGAAAGATGGCTCCGGCCACGATCTGGATGAAGCCCCCGTCATCGTAACTGTCGGAGAGTTTTTTGGCGAACTGGCTCTGGCGAGCGTCTCT
>JAGOIS010000044.1 GCA_017995495.1 Candidatus Cloacimonadota bacterium | reverse complement strand
ACTGGACCTGCCGGTTTATCCCGACAACCACGAAGCTGGCATCACGGAGCCCGTGGCCAGGTTCATGGGACCAATGGTGGTGGACATGCGCAAGCGTCCCGGCTCTGCCAACTTCTATTTCTATCAGAATCATGAGGGCCAGGTGGTATTCTGCATCACCCCGAAACCAGCTATCCTGGGAATCGACAACCGCAGCACCTCCGAGTTTCTGCCCCTGTGCAGCCAACGCATGCTGGAGGTCTATCCCAGGCTCCGCCACCTAAAAGTGAGGCGCACCTGGCGCGGTCAGTATCCCATGACCCCGGACGGATTCCCCATCGTGGGAAAAGCCGGCGACAACCTCGTCAACGCAGTGGGTATGTGCGGCCAGGGATTCATGCTTGGACCGGGACTGGCGGAACTGATCGCGCGACTGTGCCTTGATGAGCTCACCGCCGACGATCAGAGGGTGCTGGCCAGCTTTGATCCCCACCGGGATTTCAGTGGCATGGAAGCCTTCAAGTAGCCGCAACGATTACCGTGTAAATCAAGACAGCGCCTGCTGAAGTCCAGCGAGGGAAACGAGTATGGACTACATCCAAGCAGGTATATCCATTTTCGTAACGATTCACTGAACCAACGGATTTACGGAACCGCCAGCGGCATCCTGCGGTAGCGATCTCGCTTGGCCCGGTCGCCACTGAATATCGGTTCCTCCAGCTTGTGTTGCAGGTTCATCCGGCTTTTTTACCAACAGAAATCATCTGCTTTACCCCCTCTGGAAAAATCCGTCTATCCGGCCGCTTGAAACCTGTGTACTGCAAGCCCAGGTTAACGAGTTTCCATTTTGTCCGAAGCCCTATCATTGTATGGCGTTGTTTCCAGGCAGCAAGATCCCTCCCGAGCCTCCCGGATGATGCCCGCACTACAGGCGGGAAGCATCCGGGCGGCTACAATAGGCTCGAAGATAGAAGAAGCAGGATCACCGCAGTAGGCGATACATGCTCCAACCGAAAAGAAAGACGCCCGGGCTAACCCAGGCGTCACTTGAGGATATTTTAGCCCCAGAGGGCGTTGGGATCAGTTGAGTTTGCCGATCAGGTCATTCACACGGTTGAGGCGGGAGTTGATATCACTGATGGCCTCGGATTCCGAGGCTTTGCCGCGGGCAGTGTTCAGGTTATCCCTTGCCCTGCCAAGCAATGACTGGGCGTTGGATTTGGCCGCGTCGCGCTGATTCTTGAGGTTGGTGGCTTTCTTGCCAACCGCCTGGGAAGCCTGGCGGTCCAGATCGAGATAGTTGTTGTAGGCATCGGTGCCTCGGGACTGGAAGACTGAAGCCAGGATCACATAGGGCTGGTAGAGGCTGGAGTTTTTGGAAATAGTAAGGTTGGCATTGGTTTCCGCGTCGTTCAGCTTGTTTTGGCCCAGATAGATGGCGGCCAGGTTCAGATAGACGTATTCGTTGTTGGGCGCCACTTTTTTCAGGGCGTTGATCGTCTCGATCGCCTTGCCATCTTGGTTGTTGGTGCGGTAGAGGCTCACCAGGTTCAGATAAGCGTTCACGTTGTTGGGGTCGTTTGTGATCAGGCCTTCATAGCGGGCGATGGCGTCGCTGATGCGGCCGCTCTTCTGATAAGCAGTGGCCAGCCGGCGGCTGATGATATCGTTGTCGGGGGCGAGTTCAAAGGCCTTTTCCAGCATCGGGATGGATTCGACGTAGTTCTCCTCGTCATAAAGCATGAAAGCCAGGCGGACATTGGCGGCGGAGTACTCCGGATCGATAACCAGGGCTTTGCGGAAAGCTTCCTTGGCTTTGGCCTTGTTGCCCTGCTGGTCATAGATGTTGCCCACTGCCAGCCAAGTCTCGGCGTCCTGATTGGCTTCAGCCACCTTCTCCATCAGGATGATGCGCTTGGCGGGCTGGTTGATCTTGTCATAAAGGTCGATCAGGGCAATGATGATCCGCTGGTCTTTGGGATCGATCTCATAGGCCTTGGTGAAGGTCTGTTCGGCCAGGGAGTTGTTTTCCATCTTCAGGTAGGTATTTCCCAGGTAGTAGTAGGCATCTATCTTGTTCGGCTTGAGGGCCACAACCTGTTTGAGGGATTTCTCGGCCTCTGGGTAGTTTCCGTTGTTATAGTAGTTGGTTCCGATATTGAAGATCTTGTCCATCTCATTCGAGACAAAGCTGTCCAGTTCCTTCATCATGCCCTCTTCCAAGGCTTTCCAGCGTCCGTATTTCTCTTTGCCAACGTTGAAGCTCACCTGTTTCAGGTCGGTGGAAACTGTGCTGAAGAGCACCATGGCAACGCTGTAGATGCCCGGGCGGCTTTCACTTACGTTTCCGGTGATGATAACGTCGGAGGCGAGGTTTTTGGAGATCTCGATCAGCTCTTCTTTGGCCAGGTCCTCCACGTCGGTGTAACCTATGTCCTTGAAATGCATGGCTGTCTCGTCCAGGTTCAGCAGCACGTAGTTGGCCTGCTTGTCGAAGGTCAGGCCAAGGTCCCTCACAGTGAGGATCTTGGTTATATAACGACTGGAGCTGTCCGCGGCCTTGAGCGGCAGGATCGCCACCTTGGTTGTGATCTCAGCCTTGGGCACAGCCTCCTCGGCAGCTTTGTTCCCGGCACAGGCATAAAGGCCAAGCATGGCAGCGAGGACGATTATTATCCATTTGTTCATTAATTCCTCCCGGAAATTATTAATTCTCTTTACATCAAAGCATTTTCAGCGGCGTTATCTGTCAAGAAAAAAGCTGTCGGTCCAGTTACTCACTGCACTCTCAGGCTGCCGTGGGTGACGGGTACAAGCGTGCCATTATTACAGCTTAACAGCAGGAACCCTTCATCGTTCAGCCCCGTTATCACTCCCCGTAGCATCCCGCAGCCGGTTTTCACCTCAGCCAACCTTCCCAGGCCATGGAGGTGTTCGGCACAATATCCGATGTAGCCGGAGGGATCTGCCAGCATATCTGAATTGCGCTCCACCCTGAGTGTGATCAGGTCTGCCAGTGTGGAATTGGATAACCGCATCCCCATGCGTTCAGATAATATGGCTGCATCAAGTTCAAGCAATACATCATCCCTGTTGGTGTTCGTGTTGAGGCCCAGCCCGATTAGATATCTGGAGCGGTTTTCCTGATAATGGCAGAGAATGCCGGCCAGTTTGGCATCCTCCAGATAAATGTCGTTGGGCCATTTTACTTTGAGTTTAGGCAGCGGGTACAACCAGCCCAGAAGTTGATGCAGGCAAAAGCCGACATAGAGGGGGAACGAGGCCACCGGGCGCGGATAAAGCAGATCAAAGCTCAGCCACATGCCGCCCTCAGGCGAATGCCAGAGGTTATCCCCGCGTCCCTGTCCGGCCGTTTGGGTCCCAGCCCGGATGATCCAACGATCGCAGTTCGAGCCAATCGCGGCCAGCCGCTCGTGTGCCATCTTGGTGCTGTCGAGTTGCTGGTAAAAGAGTTTTGTGGTCATGAAATGTACATCGAGTCGCCGTAGCTGAAAAAGCGGTACCTTTCCGCCACCGCGATCTCATAAGCCCTGCGGATTAGGTCGTATCCGGCAAAGGCGGAGATCATCATGAGCAGGGATGATTTGGGCAGATGAAAGTTCGTTATCAGGGCGTTGGCGACCCTGATCTCCCTGCCGGGATAGATGAAGATATCGGTCCAAAGCGAGCCGCTGTTTAAGCTTGCTCCGTTCCAGAAGCTTTCCAGAGTACGCACGGAGGTGCTGCCCACAGCGATCACCCTCCTCCCCTCCGCTTTGGCATCATTCACAACCCGGGCAGTCTCAGCCGGAACTGTGCAAAACTCGCTGTGCATCTTGTGTTCATCGATGCGCTGGCATTTCACCGGCAAAAAAGTGCCCATGCCCACATGGAGGATCACCTCGACGATCACGATCCCCTTTTGCTTCAGCGAGGCCAAAAGCTCGTGGTTGAAATGAAGACCGGCCGTGGGGGCTGCCACCGAACCAGGATCGCGGGCATAAACAGTTTGATAAGCCTCGTGGTCCGCGGCCTCGTCCGGACGCCTGATGTAGGGTGGCAAAGGTATATGCCCGATCCGCTGTATTTCCTGCCAATAGTTTTCTGGATCTGAAAATTCGATCTCACGCAAGCCATCCTCATCGGGCAGCTTCACCAAACCCCTCAAACGGGGCGAAAATTCCAGCCATTGCACCGTCTTGAGCCTCTTCCCGGGATGAACCAGGCAGGACCACCGTGAACCTTCCAATTTGTTCAAGAGCAGGACCTCGATGCTCGTTCCGTTGGCCTTTTGGCCAAAGAGGCGGGCTGGGATCACCCTGCTGGAATTGATCACCAGCACTTCCCCTGGGGCAAGCAGATCCAAAACGTCAGCAAACTCTCCGTGGGAGACCTGTCCTGTGGCCCTGTCCACCCGCATCAGACGTGAGCGGACGCGGTCTGGCAGAGGGTATTGGGCGATCAGTTCCGGGGGCAATTGATAATCGTAGGCAACAATGTTGAAAAGGTCGGGCATGGGGTTGTTATGATCCAAAAGCAGTGCAATTACCGGCTTTGGCAGCCTTATTCAGTTGACCCTGGCAGAGCCGTTGATGATCCGCCATCGATTACCATGTTCTGGCCGGTGAGGTTCTCCAGTTCAGGGTTCAGCAGGAACTCCACAATTACCCTGATCTCAGCTATTGATACGAGTTTGCCGGTGGGGCTCAAACGCCGGCAGGCCTCAAAATAGCGCTGGCGGAAGACCAGGTATTCGCCCTCATAATCCGAGGCCAGATCAGTAGCCACCGGAGCTGGCGAGATCGCATTGATCAAAACGTTGTCCCTGGCTGTCTCCAAGGCGACGCTGCGTGCCAGATTGACAATTGCCGCCTTGGCCGCGGCATAGGCGGAGCCTCTGTTCAGGCCGATCTGCGCCACATTGGAGCCAAACAACACGATCCGGCCAAATTTGCACTCCAGCATCCCCGGAAGGCATGTCCGGAGGATATTGTAGGCCATGGTGACGTTGGTGCCGAACACCTCGTTGAACACTCCGGGATCACTCTCAGCCAGAGATTTGGCATCGTAGCTTCTAACCGCCGCGGTGTGCACCAGGCAGGCAGGAACCGCGTCAAGCATGCCGCAAGCCTCATCCACCATGCTTTGCAGGGCCTCCAGATCGCGCAGGTCGCAGGACCGGAGGATTATCCCCTCCCGGTTTTGCAGCTCTGCCAAACGGCTTTTATCCTCGTGATAAAGCAAGAGCATCGGCTGGCTGTTCTCCGCCCAGGATGACGCCAGATGCGAACCCACCTGTCCGTTGGCGCCGGTGATGATCAGCAGAGGCTTCATAGCTTGGTTATCCTGTCCACCAGCTTCAACGCGACCTCGAATTTTTCTCCGCTGAGCTGTTCCGGCTTGGTCTGTTTTCCGGCGCATAACAGCGACAGTGTGGTTAGATCGGAGCCCGCGGTATCCAGATGATTCACGCAGATGAGGTCCAGGTTCTTGCTGTGGAGTTTTTCCCGGGCATTGGCGATCAGGTTGTCTGTTTCGGCGGCAAAGCCGATCAATTTTTGCTTTTTCGTTTTCAGCGTTCCCAGCCTGGCGAGGATATCCTGGGTGGGCACCAGTTCCAGATTGATGCTGCCGCCTTTCTTGATCTTGTGGGAGGCCGGCTTGAGAGGCTTGAAATCCGACACCGCTGCACATTTCACAATGATCTGGCAATTCTTGGCGGCCTTGATCACTGCATCATGCATCAGTTGCACCGTGGGGGCGAAGATCGCCTGATGCAGGTAGTAGGGCGCTGGTTCCTCCATCAGGCCGTGTACCAGGGTCACCTTGGCGCCTCTGAGGGCGAAAGCCCGGGCTATGGCGAGCCCCATCTTGCCGCTGGACCGGTTGGTGATCAGGCGCATCGGGTCTATCGGTTCGGCTGTGGCCCCGGCTGTCACCAAAACGCTTGTCCCTTGCAGATCCTCCGGGTAGGCCAAATAGCAGCGGATTGCGTGGATGATTTCCTGATTGGGAGGATATTTTCCCTTGCCCTCATAACCGCAGGCGAGCAGGCCCGTAAGCGGTTCCAGGATATGGTGACCACGTTCCCGCAGGACCCGCAGGTTGGCTTGGGTGGCGGGATTTTCATACATATTCACGTTCATCGCGGGAACGAAGAGCGCGGCTTTCTTATGGGCCAGCAGGGTGGTGGAAAGCAGATCGTCAGCTATTCCTTGAGCGGCTTTGGCCAGTATGTTCGCTGTTGCCGGAGCAACCACGATCAGGTCGGCCCAATCCGCCAGGCTGATATGAGGTATGGGGTCAGCGTCCTCGAACATCGAGCTGTGCACACTTCCCTGAGTGATCGCGGCAAAATTGAGCTCCGCCACAAAACGCCTGGCATTGTCTGTTAGAACGGTCCTGACCTCATGGCCGGCCTTGTGTAGCCGGCTGGCCAGGTCGATCGCTTTGTAAGCGGCAATTCCTCCGCTCACGCAGAGTAAAATCTTTTCTTTCATATCGCTCTCTTTAAATCTGTGGTTCCATGTTTTTGCCCATTCGCCAAAGTGTCAATCCAAAACATTGGTTCACCTCCAGACCACTACCGCTCCGGGTGGAAGCCAGACGCTCATCCCTGATTCCCTGGCATCACCCAAGCTGAAAAGAATCCGGGAAAAACCCCCGGGACGATACTTGTGCGCGACGGTGGACAGATTCATCACCACCCCGACCGTGCCTGAAGCGTGATAACGTTTCCAAGCCAGAACTCCATCCGGTGCCGCGCAGAAGGCGAAGTCCCCGTCCGCGAAGACCTGATGGGATTTGCGCAGCCTGATCAGCTCTTGGTAAAAACCTCTCAACTCCATCGCCCGGGGATCTTGTTCCCAATCCCAATTGAAAGGCCGGCGGTTGTCGGGATCCCGGCCTCCCGGCAGGGCGATCTCATCCCCGTAATAGATGTGTGGCGCGCCCAAGAAGGTCATCTGGAAAATCAGCGCCCGCTTCAACCGGTCGATGTCGCCTCCGGCCAGCTCCAGGATCCGCACGGTATCGTGGCTGCCCAACAGGTTCATCATCGCCCCGGCGGCCTGCGCAGGATACTGCGCGAGGCCCTCGGAAATCCTGTCACAAAAGCTTTTCCGGTCGATGAGGCCCAGGATGAAGAACTCCAGCACCGGGTCCTTGAAAAAAGCATAGTTCATCACCGAATCAAAATAACGGTGCTCCACCCAGCCGCGGGCGCTTTGCCAGATCTCGCCAACGATCCAGGCCTCTGGCTTGAGTGTTTTCACGTGGTCGCGGAACAGCTCCCAAAACCAATAGGGAACCTCATCCGGAACATCCAGCCGAAAACCGTCGATGCCGATCTCCAGCAGCCACCAGCGCGCGCAATCGAGCAGATGGTCCACCAGGGGCTGATTGGGAACGGCCTGGGCGATATCCTTCACGTAGTTTTCCGCCGGGTGGCTGCGGCTGAGGTCGAAATTGAGGTCCGGCATATCCTTGATGCCCCACCAGCACTGATAGTATTCCTTGGGTTGAAAGTCCGGCGGCAGCGGCTCCGGCAGCGGCCACTGCTTCCAGTCATACCAGTTCCAGTATTCTGATTCCGGCCCCTTTGAGACGCAATCGCGGAAAGCCCAGAAGTCTTCTCCGGTGTGGTTGAATGCCATATCCAGGATCACCCTGATGCCTGCCTCGTGAGCCTCGCGGACCAGTGTCTGCAGCTCCTCCGCCGATCCGAAATGGGGATCTACCCGCATGAAATTAGCGGCGTCGTATTTATGGTTCGACCGTGCCTGCCAGAGCGGGTTGAAATAGATCACGTTGATTCCCAGATCGGTCAGGTACGGCAGTTTCTTGCGCACTCCGGCAATGTCACCTCCGTAGAAGGACCACCAGTCCGGTTTCCCCTCTTCCAGCCAGGGACTCTGGCGCAAACCGGAGATTTCGTTCCAGTCCATCACCAAATGGAAACACTCGCGCTGAGGAGGCAGCAATTCCCCAGGCGGGGGCGGGGTGCGGCAGTCGGCGTAGAAATCTTCGCTGAAATCCGGATCGTTGGAGGGATCTCCATTGCAAAACCGGTCGGGAAAGATCTGGTAGATGATGGCGGAACGAACCCAATCGGGGACAGCGAAGACCGGCAGCCCGTCCAGCTTGATCTTCACAGGCCGGGCGTCAGCCAGCATGCGTGAGAATCCGTTGGCCCCGTAAACCAGGCAGGTCTCATAAGCTTTGATCATCGCCAAAACCTCGATCTCAGGCTTGTCTGTGCCAAAGAGGCAATGCCAGACGTCTTTTCTGCCCGTCACTCCAAGATGGTGAAGCTGATGTTCCCGGCCGTCGATAATGGCGCAGAGCTCAGCTTCCAGCCCCGGATGCCAGTTGAAACGGAGTTCATATTGCTGCCGGGCCAGACGGTTGATCTCCAGATAATGTCCCTGCCGCTCATTCAACCGGGAAAAGTCATCCTTCACCTGCTTCCAGTTCAGCCGGTGCTGTCCCTCAGCCTCAACCACCAGGATGGAATTCTCGCCTCCGAAGTGGTCTGGCTCACGCAGCGGGTTTGCCGGGTCCGGCATCCAGTTTCCGTCAACGATCAGTTTATAGTGGTACCTTCCCGGCTCCACGGGCAGCTTGAGGATATAGATCCCGCCGATGTCGATCAGGTCAAGGATCGCCCAGTCGGTGAATTCCCCCGTCAGACCCACCAGATGCTTCCCGGCGGTCGGGGCTTGATAGCGGAAGCTGATCTCGGGCATGCTCTGTCGGTCTGTCCCGCCGGTCAGGCCTTGCTTTTTCTGCCGCCAGGCTTGCGGGCGGCCTGCACAGGTTGGCTCTGCGCCTGCGTTTCACGCAGGTAAAGAGTTTTAAGGAACTGTCCGGTGCATGACTTTTTGTTCTTGATGATCTCTTCCGGAGTGCCTGTCGCCACCACGTATCCACCGGCGTCTCCCCCTTCCGGGCCGAGGTCAATGACCCAGTCGGCGGTTTTGATCACGTCCAGATTGTGTTCGATCACCACCACGGTATTGCCCATCCGCACCAGTGTGGAGAGCACTTTCAGAAGGCGGTTGATATCGTCGAAGTGCAGGCCGGTGGTGGGTTCATCCAGCAGATAGAGGGTGTTGCCGGTGCTCATTTTACTCAGTTCGCGGGCCAGTTTGATCCTCTGCGCCTCGCCACCGGAGAGGGTGGTGGATGGCTGCCCCAGCTTGATGTAGTCCAATCCCACCTCCATCAGGGTTTCCAGTTTGGGTCTGATGGAAGGCACGTTGGCAAAGAATTCGTATGCCTCCTGCACGTCCATGTCCAGCACCTCGGAGATATTTTTTCCCTTGTAGCGGATGCCGAGCGTTTCCTGGTTGTAGCGCTTGCCCTTGCAAACCTCGCAGGTGACGTAGATGTCCGCCATGAAATGCATCTCGATCTGGTTCACCCCCGCTCCCTGGCAGGCTTCGCAGCGTCCGCCGCCCACGTTGAAGGAAAAGCGGCCGGCGTTGTAGCCCCGCACCTTGGAAGCCGGAAGTTTGCTGTAGAGCTGGCGTATCGGGTCGAAGAGCTTGATATAGGTGCATGGGTTGGAGCGCGGCGTGCGGCCGATCGGGTCCTGGTCGATGCAAATCACCTTGTCGATGTGCTCCAAACCTTCGATGGCGGCCATTTTGCCCACCTTGTGGGTGCTGCGGTAAAAATGGTTTTGCAGATGTGGGTGCAGGGTCTGGTTGATCAGCGAGCTCTTGCCGCTGCCGGAAACC